>JAYYQC010000287.1:0-9224 GCA_036128675.1 Myxococcota bacterium
AAATCGGGTCGACAGTGAGGTAATGCTCGGCCACCTTTTCGGCGATGGCTATGCTCACGTTGAGTCGGCTGAAGGTGCGGATTTGGTAATCGTCAACACTTGCGGCTTTATCGATGAAGCCAAAGAAGAATCCATCGACACCATTCTCGAGATGGAAGAACTCAAAAAATCAGGACAGTGTAAAAAGCTAGTTGTCGCTGGTTGCTTGAGTCAACGTTATGCCCCTGAGCTCGCCAAAGAGATGCCTGACGTCGATCACTTCATCGGCACCGGTAACTTTGACTCTCTTCCGATTCTGCTGGGTGAGTCGAAGGCTGTTGAGCCAAATGCGACCCCTAGAATTTTACCAATCATTGATGATTTACCACGTCTTCGAGGCAAGAATGCGCTCAAGCCTTATCGTCACTCGGAAATTGTCGATGGTAAAGAGATCTACATTCCAGATCCCGATTTCACGATTCGCTCTGACTCCCCGCGTGTAGCGACCCAACCTCGCTACGCATCCTATCTAAAGATCTCCGAAGGATGCTCCAACACGTGTTCATTTTGCATCATTCCCAAATTGCGAGGTGCCCAACGGTCCCGAACCATTGATGATATAATCATTGAATTCCGTGGGCTCCTGGACGCCGGCGCGGTGGAAATTACGCTTATAGCACAAGATCTCTGTGCCTACGGTAAGGACCTATCTGAAAAGGCATCTCTGGCTAAGCTTTTGCGGGCTCTCGACCAGGTTGCCGATAGTTATGAACGTCCAGTGTGGATTCGTTGCATGTATGCATATCCTCGCGGCCTCACCCAAGAAGTCATGGATATCATGGGGCGGTCAAAGCACATTGTGCCTTATCTCGATATGCCGCTTCAGCATATCTCCGATTCAATGCTTAGGCGGATGCGTCGCGGTAAGGGCGGTGAGAGTACGCTTGCTCTCCTCCGTCGTCTTCGTGCAGCGATACCAAACCTCGTGTTGCGAACAACCTTTATCACGGGACTACCAGGGGAAACTGAGGAAGAGTTTCAAGAACTTTGTGAAGTCGTCCGCGAAATCAAGTTCGAAAGAATGGGCGTCTTTGTTTTCTCGCCGGAAGATGGCACACCGGCTGCCGATATGGATGACCAAATTGATCGGGAGATCGCTGAACGTCGTCGAGACCAACTAATGGAAATTCAACGCGAGATATCGCTCGAGCAACAAAAGTCTTTGATTGGTCGAAAACTGACGGTTCTCGTCGAGGGTGTTAGTGATGAGACCGACTTGCTTCTTCAAGGACGGCATGTCGGTCAGGCTCCCGAAATTGATGGTGTTACTTATATCAACGATGGAGATGCCAGCGCTGGCGATCTCGTTGAGATTATCGTCGAAGATGCGAGTGATTACGATGTGGTCGGCGGCATCGAACGCATCGTTCAGGTCTCTCCAGCTTGATTGCAACTTGGCATCGCTTGGCAGTATGATTGCTAGGTGGAATTCAACTCGGCAAATCGCGAAATCACCCTAAAGCTGGTCTACTATGGACCTCCGCTTAGCGGTAAGACAACCAATCTTCACGCGTTGCATGGCCTCCTAGGCTCGCACGTGTGTGGTCGCATGATTACGCTCGATACATCGGATGACCGAACCCTCTTTTTTGACCTCTTACCGGTCTTAGTACGCTCGCGCTCAGGCGTGAGGATTAAGCTAAAGCTTTACACCGTTCCCGGTCAGGCAATTCATGCGGCGACACGAAAATTGGTTCTCAAAGGCGCAGATGGACTCGTCTTTGTCGCTGATAGTCAGTTGTCTATGGCGGCTGAGAATCAGAAATATTGGCATGGGATGCGGCAGTATCTGCGCGAATTGGGGGATGACCCTGATATCTTACCGACCGTTGTACAATTTAATAAGCGGGATTTGGATAATATACGCTCAGAATCCGATCTTGACTTGATATCGAGTAAGAGTCGAGAACCGATCTACCGCTCAGTCGCGATCCGTTCCGAAGGCGTTATGGAAACCCTTCATGGGTTGTGCGAACGAGTTTGGGACAGCCTTGATTCACGCCTGTCCTTTGGTCGGAAGCTTCAATTGAGTCGGGAAGATTTTTTCGAAGGTATTTTTCAAAGTGCGACAGAAGCAGACCCGAAGGTGCCGGGACTCGATTCATGAGCATGATGCATAATGATATTGTAGAAGAATTCCCCCTTCGCAAACTCGCGAAAGACGAATCATTTGGGCAGACCTGTCGAGCATTCGTAGATGCTATGAGGGTTGGAATTTGTGTCATGGATGACCAGGGGAATATTGTCTCGGATGTCCGGCGCGATAATGAACATCACTGCCAACTCTTTAACCAAACCCATGAGGGCCGTCGTCATTGCTCTGATATTTTGGAGCAAGTACGATGCTCTAAATTTGATAGCCATGACGATATGCGAGAGATCTCCTGCGCAAGTGGACTTGTTTATTGGGTAAGCCCTATCGTTTTTGGTGGGGAGTCTTTAGGAGTCTCAATCTTAGGGCCGTTGAAGCCTTGGGCAGCCAGGCCAAATTCGCCAAGAAGGTTAGAGATATTAGGCGAAGAGCTCGATGTTCAGACTGGTAACGCAGCATCAAAAATGATGCACATAACAGAGCCAGCTGATGAAACACTGAAAGTGTGGGCTGGTTTTCTAGACTCGTTTTTGAATCTTTACTTTCGATTGCATCTCACTTCGCAGTTGCATTTGGCGACGATGGATGCAGCGTACAATGACCTTAAGCTTCGCAATGAGGAATTGGAAGCTTCCAACGCTAAGTTGTCCGAGCTTGACCAATCCAAGTCTAATTTCATCGCGACTATATCCCATGAACTGAAGACCCCATTGACCAGCATCATTGGCTACGCCGAGATGCTTGGCGAAGGCTTGGTGGGCCCGATTCGCGACGAGCAGAAACGGCCGTTGAACACTATTTTAGAAAAGGGAGAGCATCTCCTCGAATTGATTGAGCAACTCTTGGATCTTGCAAAGTCTGATGTGAGAGATTCGCGGTTCGAGCCGGCTGAGATCACGATTAAAACCTGGCTGGATCGGTCCCTGTCCGATGTGCGTCCACAGGCAGAACGAAAGAGCCTTATTCTTGTTCGCGAAGAAGATCCTGCGGTCCCAGTCTGGCACGGTGACTTTCGCAGACTAAGGCGGGTCCTAACAAATCTGCTCAGTAATGCGGTTAAGTTCACGCCGGAAGGTGGTCACGTCACTGTGAGGACCCGTGTGGAAGCGAAAGCGAGCGACGATATCTTTGCGGTGAGTGACGAACCTGTCTTGGTTCTTGAAGTCGAGGACTCAGGCATTGGTATGCTTGCCGAGGACTTAGAGCGTATTTTCGAAGCTTTCGTTCAGGTGGATAACTCTGCAACCCGTGAAGTCGGGGGCACAGGGCTTGGGCTTGTGATTGTGAAGAAGTTCGTCGAAGAGCACGGCGGCTCGGTGTCCGTGTCTAGCACCCCCGGCTCGGGTACGTTGTTTCGTTGCTCATTTCCCGCGTCACGCCGTACTAAGGCTACACACGGAGAATTATGACTTTTCGCGTACCGTGGTGAACGGTGCATCGAAGAGCTTTTGGGCTGGCCCTTTCATCGCGATGGCCAAAGTGAGGTAGAGTCCAATACCAAGCCAAGGAACCGAAGCGCAGGTAACAATCAGGGCGAGTCGAGTCCAGAGGGCGTCAATTCCCCAATAACGCGCAAGGCCTCCAGCAACCCCAAGAAATTTACGGTCTGTGTATGTCCTCTCAAACGGGGCAGAGAATGAGCCATCAGAGCGTTCTTCCCAGATGCTCGGCTCTACCGGCTCCTGTGACTCCAACGGCATCAACCACCAGAGTAGAGCGTAAAGTCCCAGGGCAGCACCTGCGCTCAAAAATGTTGCGATAATGGCAACGACACGCAGGAGACCAACCGGAGCACTTAAATTGTGCGCAATGCCGGAAATCACGCCGCCAAAAATGGAATCTCGATTGCTTCGCCTTAGTTTACTCATAAATCCTCCTTAGTGTGTATTATTACTCATGATTGCATATCAATGAGGATTGTCAAGCGAAGTGATGTGATGTAACGATCTTCTACATGGCAGCGAGCGATAAGAGTCATAAACGTGTAAATGTGATGATTACTGAAGAGCAATACCGAGAGGTGACAGATCGCGGTCTGAATCTGTCGGGGCTCATGAGAGATTTACTTGGGGATCATTTTTCCAACGATGTGATTTCTCTTCAGGTCTCTGAGGATACCCGTAAGGTTTACGATCTTTTGGTATCGAATACCGGCGCAACCGATCACGACATTGAGATCCATATTCGCAGGGCTTTGGCCAACCTTCTCGCTGAGAAGATCGAAGAGATGCATACCTTACGGACAAGGCTCTTAGAGGACGAATAGGCCGATTCGCTTTTCTATCAGCAAAAATGATATAATTTGGAACTCATCTCGACGATCCGAATTCGTAGATGGACTTGCCGCACCGCGTTGAATTTTTAGCTATTTATTTCGGCTTGAAACCTGGCCAAGACCCGGGCAAGTCGCTAGGAGGGGGCCCCATGGCGAGCTTAATTACTACCCAAGATTCATCGGTCGGTTTTCTTACTCGAGAAGAGCGTTTGGACCTCTATCGCACCATGCTTACTAGTCGAGCATTGGATGATGCAGAGATTCAGCTAAAGCGTCTCAATCGAGTGTTTTTCCAAATTTCAGGCGCTGGTCACGAAGCGACACAGGCTGCAGCTGCGAAGGTTTTGAAGCCAGGACATGACTGGTTCTTCACCTATTACCGCGACCGCGCTCTTTGTCTTGGACTGGGTGTAACGCCTGCCGAAATGCTGATGCAGGCGGTTGGCGCGGCGGAGGACCCGGCGTCTGGTGGCCGGCAGATGCCATCGCACTGGGGACATGCTGAGCATAATATCGTCTCATCATCGAGCCCAACCGGCACACAATTTCTCAATGCAGTTGGGTGTGCTGAGGGCGGTCGGAAAATAGAAGAGCTTGGATTACCAGCCGCCGCGGAGAGCGATGAGGTGGTCTATGTCTCCTCAGGTGAAGGAACGACTTCTCAGGGTGAATTTTTCGAGGCGTTAAATTGCGCGTGCAACTTGAAGCTTCCGGTACTCTTCCACATTCAGGACAACGAGTATGCGATTTCAGTCCCAGTCGAAGTCAACACTGCTGGCGGATCGATCTCGAGACTGGTCAGTGGTTTTCCAAATCTCCTTATCGTGGAATTCGATGGATGTGATCCCGAGGAGAGCCTCAATAGTTGGAAGAAGGCTGCGGAGCACGCGCGTTCTGGCAAAGGCCCAGTCCTTTTGCATGCACATGTGACTCGACCTTATTCCCACTCTCTGAGCGACGATGAGCGTGCCTACCGAACAACTGCTGAACTCGACCGTCAATCAAATATTGACCCGATTATCAGTTACCGGACACGACTCGCGAGCCTCGCTGATATCTCGGAGGACGACTTAAAGGGTGTCGAAACCGAAGTCGCTCAAGTTATCGCTGAAGCGAAAGAAGAAGCGTTGGCGGCACTACCGCCGGCGGCAGATACGGCTGAAGATTTCGTATTCTCACCTGACGTGGATCCAACCAGTGATGACTTCGATACCGAGCCACTCACGGCAGGTAGTGACCGTACCATGGTCGACCTCATCAATGACTGTCTGCGTGACGAAATGAAGCGCAATAAGGGCATTGTTATTTTCGGTGAAGATGTGGCCGATGCTTCCCGTGAAGAGAATTTGGAGCACGTGAAAGGCAAAGGCGGGGTCTTCAAGGTGACACATGGTCTTCAGCGGGCTTACGGTTCGAACCGTGTTTACAACTCGCAGTTGGCTGAGGCGACCATCATCGGGCGGGCTGTCGGTATGGCCGTACGAGGCGTGAAGCCAGTCGTTGAGATTCAGTTTTTCGACTATATTTATCCTGCTATGATGCAGATTCGTAGTGAACTGGCGCTCATGCGCTGGCGCTCGAACAATCACTTCAGCTGTCCTGTTGTTGTACGGACTACCTACGGTGGTTACCTCAAAGGCGGGGCCGTCTACCACTCACAGACGGGTGAGTCCATTTTCACACATATCCCCGGTCTTCGCGTCGTGTTACCGAGCAACGCACGCGATGCGAATGGTCTCTTGCGGACAGCGATTCGGTCAGAGGATCCCGTACTCTTTCTTGAGCACAAGCACTTGTACCGACAGACTTACAACCGCGCGCCGTATCCAGGCGAGGATTATATGATCCCATTCGGTAAGGGGAACCGCATCCGTGAAGGTGAGCAACTCACCCTGATCACCTACGGTGCGCTGGTGAAGCGCTCGATGGACGCAGTGAACAAACTCGCCAAAGAAGGCTTTGATGTAGAGGTCATCGACCTCCGAACAATCAGTCCATACGATTGGGATATGATCTCAGAGAGTGTGAAGAAGACTGGTAAGGCTTTGGTTGTCTATGAAGATAACCTGAGCTGGGGCTCCGGCTCTGAGATTGCCGCGCGTATTGGTGACGAACTCTTCGATTATCTTGACGGCCCGGTTAGCCGCGTTGCTTCAAAGGATACGTTCGTTGGATATCACCCAGACCTTGAGGATGAAATCCTTCCACAAGTTGAAGATGTGGAAGCGGCCATTCGTAAGCTTGCCGCTTACTAAGCTTCAAAAGTACTTTTTAGTCACCCATCATTCGCTTTCTCTTAGTTGAGACCACTTCTGCTCGGTGTTATCTTTTTAAGAGAACGCCAAAGCGGAGGGGTTGATGGGAAATCTAATTGATAAGGTTGCGGCATTTCATGATGTGGTCGAGTACAAGGAGCACCACTGGACCGGCACCTTTGATGATTATCTTGAGTTAGTAAAAGAAAACCCACGTGTAACGCGGAACGCGTTTCAGCGCATCTACGACATGATCATGTCGTATGGTAAAGAAGAGTACGTCGACGCCAAAAAGAAACTTGTGCATTACAAGTTCTTCGATGACGCTGACAACTTTGGGGAAGACGCCGTCTATGGCCTCGATATTCCTCTGATGCGGCTGGTAAATGTCTTTAAGAGTGCCGCACTACGCTATGGCACCGAGAAGCGTGTCATTCTTCTCCACGGCCCCGTCGGAAGCTCAAAGTCAACGATCGCGCGTCTGCTCAAAAAAGGACTCGAAAGCTATTCGAAGAAACCTGAGGGTGCACTTTATACCTACGAATGGATCGACCTACCATTTGGCGAAGACCCGGTGATGCCCTCCCCGATTAACGAAGAACCACTCCATTTGATCCCGCAGGCCTTCCGGGCTGAAGCGCTCAGTGGGGTAGGCATTGATCCAACAACAGTGACGTTGACTGGTGAGCTCAACCCATCCTGTCGCTTCGTAATGCGAAAGCTGATGGAACACTACAATGGGGACCTGAGCAAAGTACTGAGTCATGTACGAGTCAAACGCCTCATCTTAAGTGAAAAGGATCGAATCGGGATCGGTACCTTCCAGCCTAAAGATGAAAAGAATCAGGACTCGACCGAATTGACCGGCGATATCAACTATCGAAAAATCGCAATTTACGGTTCAGAATCCGACCCGCGCGCTTTTAACTTTGATGGTGAATTTCAAGTTGCGAACCGTGGGATTGTAGAATTTATCGAGATGCTGAAGCTGGATGTAGCTTTTCTCTACGACCTTCTTGGCGCGTCTCAAGAGCATAAAATCAAGCCGAAGAAATTTCCGCAGACTGATATTGACGAAGTCATTATCGGACATACCAACGAAGCGGAATATAATAAGTTGATTAACAACGAGTTCATGGAAGCGCTTCGCGACCGGACGGTGAAAATTGATATTCCTTATATCACCAAGCTATCCGAAGAAATGAAGATTTATACGAAGAGCTTCAGCTCCGACCGAGTTAGGCAAGTCCATATCGCGCCTCATACTCTTGAGGTGGCGGCGATGTGGGCTGTTGCTACCCGCCTGAGTCCTCCGACCAATCGACAGCTTTCGTTGATTCAGAAATTGAAGTTATACAATGGCAAAATGTTGCCTGGTTACACCGAGGATTCTGTCATTGAACTACGAAAAGAGGCTGTAGGTCAGGACGAGGGTCTACGGGGGATCAGTCCTCGTTATATTCAAGACAAAATCTCAAATGCACTGGTATCGGACAAGCAACAGGGCAGCATTAACCCCTTCTTGGTGTTGAACGAGCTGGAATCGGGGATGCGTAACCATTCTTTGGTAAATGAAGCCCAAGCTTCAGAGTTCAAAGAGCTCATCGGTCTGGTGAAGCAAGAGTACGAAGACATCGTAAAGAGTGAAGTTCAGCGGGCAATCAGTGCCGATGAAGAAGCTCTTTCACGGCTATGCGGAAACTACATCGATAACGTGAAGGCCTATACCCAAAAAGAGCGTGTGAAGAATAAGTACACGGGTCAATTTGAAGATCCAGACGAACGGTTAATGAGGTCGATTGAGAACAAGATCGATATCCCAGATAGCCGAAAAGATGATTTCCGAAGAGAGATTATGAACTATATTGGAGCTTTGGCGGTCGAAGGTAAGAAGTTTGACTATAGAACCAACGAGCGTCTTCATCGCGCGCTGGAGCTTAAGCTTTTCGAAGATCAGAAAGACTCCATCAAGCTCAGCACAATCGTCTCGAACGTGGTCGACAAAGAAACCCAAGAGAAGATCGATATTGTTAAGGAGCGTATGATTCGTAACTATGGTTACGATGAAGTCTCTGCGACCGATGTTCTCAATTTCGTAGCGTCTATTTTCGCGAGAGGCGACGCGAAAGAGAGTTAAGTCGGCACCCTCTTAAGTTGGAAGAATCGAAGTATGGCTTTAAAAATCAAACAAGATCAGTCACGATTCAAGTCCATCGTTCGGGGGAAAATTCGTCAAAATCTGCGTAAGTATATCTCAAATGGGGATTTGATGGGTGGATACGGTGGAGACAAGATCTCGGTGCCGTTGCCTCAGATTGACCTCCCCAAGTTCACCTTTGACCATCGCGATAAAGGTGGGGTCGGTCAGGGCCCCGGCGAGCCAGGTGATCAGCTTGCGCCTGGGAATGTCGATGAGGGTCCAGGGCAGGGTGAAGGCGCTGGCTCGGACGCAGGGGAGCATTCACTTGAGGTTGATGTAACCATTGAAGAGCTCGCGCAAATGTTGGGTGAGGAGCTTTCGCTTCCTCGGATCGAGCCCAAAGGTTCGGAGCAGATAAGCAAT
>JAYYQC010000288.1:0-10913 GCA_036128675.1 Myxococcota bacterium
GGCGACTGAAACGGCGGGCGCGCACCCGCCGTTTCGCCTCTCGCGAAATCCGGGCCCACGGCCCGGATTTTTTTATGCCCAAGGGGCTTCACTCTCCCACCATCTTCGAAGCGCTGTCGGGGTGAAAATCCCCACCAGGTAAGATAGACGCGCGAGCATGAATTCGTTAGCCATGATGCAACGCGTTGTATTCTATCAGATGCTCTCGACCGCCTTGGTGGCGTCGATGCTGGCGTTTGTAGACTCCACGCTCGCCTACCCCACATTGGGCGCGGGTATCCTCATGAGCGTGAATCTCCGCGTAATGTCTTTGGTTGCGCGACGGGCTATGCAGAGTGGCGGAATTGCCCCAGGCCTGGCGCTAGTCATTGGATTCAAATTCGTCTTCGTGCTCGGAGCTATCGGCGCTGGTATCAAGTTTCTCGGCTGGCATCCAAACGGGGTTGCACTAGGGATAGCGACTATCTTTACCGGTGTAGCTTTCGCGATGATTCACGGCATTATCAGCCCGCCATCACCACCAACCGCATCACCAATCGATCCTCAACAACAGAACGGTGGTCCTTCAACGGACACACCGCAAAGCTAGGAGCAGTACCCAGATGGAACACGGCTATTCATGGTTTCACTACCTGCCTTTTTTCGAAGAACTCAGAAACGCTATCCAAGGCGTCCAAGACAAAGGGATTGTCACGCAGGCTGATGTACTTGCACAGCACGTCCTAGCGGCACTCTTTGTAGCGCTCACGCTTTTCATCCTAGGCATCGCTGCTGGTTCACGGGCCCGGGCTACCGAAGCGGGCGATATCGTGCCCGACGCTAAGTTCTCGATCGGTAACCTCATCGAATACTGCTTGGAGAGTCTCTACAACACGATGCGTGGCCTGATTGGCGATGATTGCGGACGTTACTTCCCGCTCATCGGCTCATTGGCCCTCTTCATCTTCTTCAGCAACATCTTGGGCCTCGTCCCTGGATTCTTGCCACCGACCGAAAACTGGAACACCACCTTCGGCTGCGGAATCGTTGTATTCTTTTACTACAACTACCACGGTCTACGCGTGAACGGCATGGGGCATATCACACACATCCTAAATCCAGTGGGTACATGGTGGGGATGGTTCCTCACCCCTCTGCTTGGACCGATCGAGATTGTAAGTCACCTCGCGCGACCATTTTCACTTGGTGTACGTCTCGCGACTAACATGGTTGGCGACCACGCGGTACTTGGCGCGTTCATTGGAATGGCTCCATGGTTGGTACCGATTCCATTCTTCTTCCTCGGTCTTTTGGTCTGTACCATCCAAACCTTCGTCTTCGTACTGCTGAGCATGATTTACATCGGACTCTCGGTCCAAGACCTGCACCATGGGCATGACGACGACCATGGACACGAAGGTCACGGAGCACCAGCACACGCTTAATTTTTAACTGCTTATCGTTCGCTCTTGAGCCAGGCACCGGTTGGGTGTGAGGAGAGAGAGAGAGGCCATGACGGCTCAAGAACAAACGGTGAGTTAACCTTAATCTCATTAGGAGAACACAATGATTCAGAAACTTGCTATGTTTGCCCTCGTTATGCTTGCTTCAAGCGTTGCTTTCGCTGCTGAAGGAACCAGCGACATGCGTTACCTCGGCGTTGCCTTCGGTATCGGTGCTGCTGTTCTTGGTGGTGCACTTGGTCAGGCTAAAGTTGCAGCTGCTGCTCTTGAGAGCATCGGTCGTAACCCAAGCGCCGCTGGTGCACTTCAGACCCCAATGATTCTCGGCCTCGCGTTCGTAGAATCTCTCGTACTCTTCGCATGGGTACTTTTGGGCTTCATCGTTGCGTAAGTAACGACGCACGAGCACAAATCGAAAGCCGGTTGCTCCGTTGGAGCAGCCGGCTTTTTTTTTATCTACTAAAGCGTTGACAGCTCATTTCCCGGCCGCTACCCCAAAGGTGGGGAAACTTATTGATTAGCTTGCAATCCATGGGGGGATGATATGGCTAGAAAGACCACCGACATCGGACTAATGTTCGAATCGCTCATCGATGATTTACAGATCCAAGTTGCAGCATCAGTTGACGGCAACCTGTCCGAGCTCTCAAGGCGGATCGCGAAGATCGAGCGACGACTCGACCAGCTCCTGCCCAGTGATGAAAGCTTGAGCCAAGAAGCAACCACAGGCTTTAAACGCTGCTCCCTCTGCGACCGCCCGGCATTGGCCCGTGGCCTTTGCAGCGCGCATTATCAGCAATGGCGCTACCGCCAACGTAAGCTCAAGGCCGATTCGGCGGGCAAGGCCAACGACCTTCAGACAACGCTCTAAGGTTGCAGGCTGCGAGCCTCGTCCCAAGACTTTCCCGAATAAATCACTCGACCGCCGCCTGAACCTGGGCCCGGCCCCATCACAAGGTGCCAATCGCACCTCGATAAGATGCCACGATGATGTTCCACAACCACCACACTGTGCCCCTGTTCTTTTAAGAGCATGAAACCATGGATGAGGTGGCGGATATCTTCATCGTGCAAGCCTCGACCCGGCTCATCAAAGAGATAGAGCGTCGATGCACTGGCTGGTTTGGCAAGAGCTCGAATGAGGGTCAGACGCTGTCGCTCACCGAATGAAAGCGAGTCGGTTGAGAGCCCCAACGGTAAATAATCGAGTCCAAGCCGAATAAAGTGCTCCAAAATATCGGCGATACGACGGTTCTTCTCAAAAAGCTCGTACGCTTCTTGGACACTCATGTTGAGAACGTCGGCAATGGTAAAACCTTTGTAACGTGCTAAGGCGATATGGCTACCATAACGAGTCCCATCACAAACACGGCAGGAACGACTGACGACTCGATATCTCTCCAACTCGTCATTTTCTAGCCCGCTTCCGCCGCATACCTCACAACGTCCCTCACGCCGACGATATGAAAAATGAGCGGCTGTGAGACCGCGCAGTTTACTCTCAGGAAGCCCAGCGAACCACTTGCGAATCGGATCTAGAATTCCGGTGAAGGTTGCTGGCGTTGAATAACGATGACCGCTGATAACATCACGAACCACTCGGACTGTTTCAGGTATTTCTCCGGAGACGTTGCCGTCGTTGCGAAGCAGTGCTTCGCCGAGCATATCGACAATCAACGTCGACTTTCCACTTCCCGAGACGCCTGAAACACCAACAACACATCCAAGCGGAACCTCTAAACTCAACGCCTCAACATTTCTAAGTCCGGGATGCTCCAATTTAATGAGACGATCGTCTCTTACCTCGTGCCCACTAAATGCGGATGCCTCCGATTCACTCTTCCTTGAGGGCACATCTTTGCCGGGTCCCTCCCATAAGAGTTCTCCACCAAACTCTCCGGCCCGTGGACCAAGCTCAAGTAACCAGTCTGCACGGGGCCATAGTGTGCGATTATGTTCAATCAATACGACGGTGTTTCCCGCATCCCTGAGGCCTTCGATACGTCTCCAAAGTGGATCAACCTCAGAAGGATGCAGGCTGGTGGTCGGCTCATCAAATACAATCAGAAGTCCACTTAGGCGACTTGAAAACATCGGTACCAACAGAGTTCGTTGACGCTCACCTAATGACATCGAATCCAATCGACGACGAAGCTCAAGGTGTCCCAAGCCAAGATCCACCAAAGCACGAAGACGCGTTCCCAGTGCTTCTCGAAGAGTAGTTGAGCGGGGCTCTAGACCGTGAGCGAGTTCGTTTTCAACCGAGCTCAAAACCTCGGTAATCGGTCGCTTAAGCCACTCAAAGAGAGAATAACCACCGAGATGGTAGGTCTGCAGAACGTCCGATAATCCCGTACCATCACACAAGGAGCATGGCTCCTCCTCGAAATAGACTTCCAAGGACTGGAGCGTGCGCAGCGAAGGATTGGTGGTGTATCGGTGCGTCAGCAAATGGGTTAAACCAGGAAAACCATGGCTCGAGTCGCCACTCCAGATCAGTCGCGTCTGAGCTGAAGACAGATCTTTCCAAGGTTTATCAGCAGGGATCTTAGCCCCTTTGCAAAAGCGCAGCAGCTCAGACTCGATATCCTTGAGGGAGCGTTCGAGTAGACAGGGCATGGCTCCCTCTAAGATCGACAAAGAGGCATCTTCAACGAGTCTACTTTCAATCAACTTCTGAGATATACCACTGCCTTGACATGTCCCACATTGAGAAGCTGGCTTTCCCAGGTCAAAGACTGTGGCATCGGCCGGCGCAATCGTCTTCTCACAAGCCGAGCACCATGGATCACGGCTATAGCTCTGGTCCCCTTTCTCAAAACTCAACGTGATCACACCGCTACCACTACTAAAAGCACGAGCAATCGATTCTCGAAGACGAGGCTTTCCTTCCGTTTTGACTCGGATTCTATCAATCACGCTCGAACGAAGAGTCGCCTCCGACCAGGCTTCTTCTGAGACTTCGTCAAGACGAAAGAGCTCCCCATCAAGCGCCACCCGAATGACGCCTGCTTCTCGGAGCGATCCAAAGCTTGAGGCATCATCGAGTCTAGCCAGGACAACCAGCCGCTCGCCGAGCTGCTCGGTCAGGACTTCATCCACCAACTCTTCAGTGGATGACGCTTGAGCAGGCCGACCACAGGTCGGACAGAGGAGCTGACCCGCATGTTGGAAGAGTCCACGCAGCGGGCGCAAGATTTGAACAGCGCTCGCGACGCTCTGACCTCGTTGCTCTCGGAATTTACGCGGAGCCAACCCTGCAAGACATGGTAGTACACCATCGATACTATCGATATCCGACACTAAGCTGGCACGCTGCGAGGTGCTTAGACCAATCTGCATTGCTTCGAGAAAGAGCTCTTGTGACGCCCTCAAGAGCGTATCGATCACGAGGCTCGATTTACCCGAACCACTGACGCCAGTGACAATCGTTATTGCCCCACGTGGGAAGGCAACATCTATATTTTTTAGATGGTGCGTTCGAGCCCCTCGTATTTGAATCCAGCCCTCTGCTTCTGCAATCGGATGCTTTTTCCGCGTACTCAAGACTGTACCTTCATTCCTTGGATCACCTCGGCGATTTGGGTTAGCCTCGCCATCATGGTCAGCCTTCGCCTTATCATCGCCATGAGTGTATCGCTCCTCGCTTCGGGGTGCCAGACTACCCGAGTCTCTACCGCTAGGACGACTGAAAGCCTGGCCATTCAACACCGCGAGATCATGGATTGGTTCGCTGGCGAGCATTTTCGACGAAGCGGCTACAACGCTCTTAAGGCACCACAGAACTACAACCAAGCCTACAGCTGTCTTCGCAGCGATAATATTGCTCAGTTTCGGTACGGGATGGTTCAAGGTGAACGTCTTGGAGGTCCGCGAGGTCTCTCACTTTTTTGGCAGCTGCACTTAGCGTGGTCGGAAGCACTCGCAACACTCGCAACCGTCCAGCGGAGAATACGCGAAGAGTTCGCTCCAAAGATTGAGCAAGCCAGAGAGCGGGTCGCCTCAAACCCCTTCAATGACAAAGACCTAACATTTCTCAACGACCTATTGAGACGCTACGATGAACTCGAGTCACTGGCGCAGGCCTTGGAGCGAGAATCCATTCTCATGATGCAAAAGGCCGCACCAGGCATCCGCTATATCACGGACACCTACCGAGACAGCTATCTTGTCCACCGTGTTGCGGCCGACTATTACCGTATGACCGGTGATTGGGAAGGTTTTGATAAAGCGACCGCAGAGGTAGAGCACCTGAACCCTGCGAGCGTCGGCTTAATCTTTGCTCGGGCGCAAGAAGCACTTTTGCGTTTCGGAGATATCAAGAAAACCCGCGAACTTCTCAACCAAGCCCTTCTGCGAGACCCTGAGTTCGCACGCGCACGTGTCCACCTCTTGATGCTCGAACCCAACTTCGGGCGCTTTGAACGTGAACTGGTGAATTTTGCGCGTTACCGTCCGACACATCAGCTCGTTGTCTGGGTACAACCTCTGCTGAAGGAGCTTAGAATGCTATCGCGTCGCGGAATGCAGTCACTCGAAGACGGTGGTTTTCAACGATAATCCAACTCGGTTCCAGTTGGGCGACGTACCAATGACAGAAAGGCGTCTTGAGCCGGTACTTCGAGGTGGAGAACCTGATGAATCGTATCAATAATAGGCACCTCGACGTCGAGCTTCTTCGCCAGTTCAAAGGCAGACTTCGCGGTTGCGACCCCTTCCGCAACTTGACCGATTTCATCCAAGGCTTCGGCCAAGGTTTTACCTTCCCCCATTAACTGACCGACCATCCGATTTCGCGACAGTCCACCCGTGCAGGTTAAGGTCAGGTCACCGACACCGCTCAGACCTGATAAGGTCAATGGATTACCGCCCTTAGCAATCGCGATGCGCGTCATCTCACTCAAGCCGCGTGTCATCAACGTCGCTCGGACGTTGCTACCAAGCTTCATTCCAATGACGCCACCTGCAGCAATCGCCATGACATTCTTGAGTGCACCACCGATTTCAACGCCGACAATATCGGTGGTCGTATAGGCGCGAAATGTGTCGCAAAATAGATAATCGGAGACTTTTTTCGCGAGTGCCTCATGGATACACGCAACGACGACCGCAGTCGGGTAGCCCAACATTATTTCGCGCGCGAAGCTCGGGCCACTCAGAGCCATGAGGCGTGGGCGATGCTCTTCACCCAAGACATCGATCGCGACCTCTTCCATCGTCATCAGCGAGCCACGCTCAATACCCTTTGCAGCAAGAACGATGGGTTTTCCGGCAATGGCAGTTGCGCAGAGCTCTAGTACTGAGCGAAGTGCTTGCGACGGAACTGCAACAATGACCCAGTCGGCATCTTTGAGAGCATCATCCAGACTGGCGGTTGCCTTTAGCAAAGGGTTCAATTCAAAATCGCTGAGGTACTGGGGGTTTCGACGGGTCGAGTTGATCGCCTCCGCCTGTTCAGTACGCCGGACCCAGAGCATCACTTCATGACCGCGGCGCGCTACAAGCTCAGCAAGGCTTGTTCCGAAGCTTCCCCCGCCTAGGACCGCGGCTTTTTTCCATTCCTTACCCATCGACATCATCAAGCCTCATTTCTTCAGCGTTTTGTTACCTTCTTGATAACCAGCTTAAACAGCAACACGATAACAACCGCCAGCGCGACGGATATTCCGATTTCAATCACCGCCGGTGGAACCTCCGATGACTGAGTCTTCGAGTTGTTATACTTGGAGACCCCTTTTAACCGAGCCGAAGGGGATGAAAGCTTCTTTTTCGCTTTCGCGGTCTCTTTCGATACCTCTTCGGCTGATGTCACTCCAAGGGTCGTCCGAACAGCCCAGGCTATCTCCGACTTCATCGAGTCACTCCATCAAAACTTTGGGCCAGTTTACCGATACGAGCACCTCAGTTCCAGTACTCCTCAACGGGTTCAAGGTGCGCCTCTGAAACCGTTTGACACGCGCGCTTGGGGCCGCTTACTAAGCCTTCTATGGACGCATTAAGGATTCAAGGACAGCGGCCGCTCAGCGGCGAACTTGAGGTTTCTGGCTCAAAGAACGCCAGCCTCCCCATCATGACCGCAGCCTTGCTCGCAAACGGCGTATCGACACTCCATCGGGTACCTGGGCTTGCAGATGTCAAAACCCTTGGAAAAGTTCTGGGGCACCTCGGTGTAGAGGTAGGACAAGAGGGCTCAACTCTTCGACTTGACGCGACCGAGTTAAGTACCCACGAGGCACCCTATGAGCTCGTTCGAACCATGCGGGCATCCATCTTGGTGCTGGGGCCACTACTGGCTCGTCTGGGAAAAGCGCGCGTCTCACTTCCGGGTGGTTGTGCGATCGGGGCACGCCCGATCGACCAACATTTAAAGGGGCTAAGAAAGCTTGGAGCGACCATCGAGATTAGCCATGGCTATGTCGAAGCTCACGTCAACGGTCGACTTAAAGGCGCAACAGTCATCTTCGACATGCCGACTGTTGGCGGTACTGAAAACCTCCTGCTCGCAGCAAGTCTCGCGGAAGGTACAACAATTCTTGAGAACGCCGCCCGTGAGCCGGAAGTTGTCGACCTCTGCCACACCTTGATCGGTATGGGCGCAAAAATCACAGGCGTTGGGACCGCGACACTGAGCATCGAAGGCGTCGAGGCCCTTAAGCCTTTTGACCACCACGTGGTTGCCGATCGAATCGAATTTGGAACCTTTCTCGTCGCAGGTGCCATGCTCGGGGAGAAACTTCTCATCAAAGGCGGTGTTGCTGAGCACCAGACCTTCTTGATCGATAAGCTCCGGGGCATGGGTGCATTGATTGAAGAGACTTCCGAAGGTCTTGAAGTGAGCCGACCTAAAGACTCTGAGCTGCGCGCAACCGATGTAGAGACACAACCCTACCCTGGTTTTCCAACCGATATGCAAGCTCAGCTCATGGCTGCAACAAGTATCGCCGAAGGCTCCAGTACATTCTCAGAAACCGTTTTTGAGAATCGCTTTATGCACGTTGCTGAGCTTGGAAGAATGGGAGCCAATATTCGAGTCGATGGTGGCAAAGCGATTGTTCGTGGCGTCCAAGAACTCTCAGGAGCTACAGTGATGGCAACCGACCTGCGTGCAAGCGCATGTCTGGTGCTTGCGGCTTTGGCAGCAGAAGGTGAAAGCGTTGTTCGGCGGATCTATCACCTCGATCGAGGTTATGAATCCATTGAGAAAAAGCTCTCGGCGGCTGGTGCGATTATCGAGCGTTTTCGCGAAGAGGGTTAATCTTCCTCTACATTCAAAGTGTAATCGTCGAGGTTCCAGAGAATATCTCCGAGGCGCGTCGCATCAACCTGCATCACCTGACTATCCATCCATACCTCAGTTGGTTCCTCACCACTCTGTGGATACATCGTAAATGTCTCAGCCCCACGCTTCACACTTAATGCGCGGGTCGTCGAGATCGCTCGCATCTCCCGGGCCTGCTCTAAGGTGATATTCTTGGCTATCGTGCGAACGCGCTCAAGTGAGTTCAAAATATGAATCAATCCCTTTACGCGGCTCTGATCCACCGACTCCTCGGAGGCTCCTCCAAACCGCCAGTTCTCGCCAGTTTCATCCGATATCAACTCGACACTGCCATCGCCGTCACGAAGGGTGATTGACAAGGCAGATTGTGTATCGACAGGAACCACGCGCCTATCGACGAGACCTTGAAAGCCCCCCTTGAGAAGGCTCGGCCACCGTCCACGTACGAGCTCACCGTAAGGTCCACCCCCCTGGTTGTGACCAAGTAGCACCTCCAATTCATCAACGACATCAAGTATCAACGACACGACCACAGGTGCTTCGCCGCCGTCATTGAGCGTAAAGACCCAGCGATTCTCCATGGCATCAAGCTTTAAATCCTCGGGTAATTCCTCGCTCATAATGCGATTAAACTTTAGTGCCCCTAAATCCTGAAGCAGGTCTTCCATGCGCTGCAGCGCTACAGGTTCGGACTCTGCGCCATCAAATAGTCGCCAACCCGAAGCTTCTTTTCGAAAGTCTAGGACTTTATCCCCAAGTTCAACCCGCAGGGAAACAACCGCATTGCGTTCAAACTCGACCAATTGTTTTTGGCGTAAGTCAAAAAGCGACTTCTCAAGCTGATGCCGTAAGGTATCTGCTACCGTGACAATCGTATCCGTCTTCATCAGACGTGCGTAAACACTCTTATCAAAGCTGTTTCCCATCCCAAACTGAACTGTTTCCGCTTTATCACCGCTTTTAAGGGTGAGTGTCTGTGCTGGTTTACCGAGAGCATAATCTTTCAACCGCTCTTCGAGTGGTTTGTTTTGAGGGTTCGGAACATCCAGGCGACGGCGTATCGGAAGCGCCTGCGCGAGAATTCCCTCAACCACGACGAGATCTGCCTCTAATTTCTTTGGAGCGCTCAACCTCCAACGTCCGATGTCTTCAGCGTTATCGCGTTCACGCGTTAATTCGAATCGGCCATGACTATTTTCCAAGACAATGCCATCGACATCGAAGGGGCTTAAAAACGAAAATATCTTGGCGTCCTTGGACTCGGTCTCCACCTCAACTTTGAGTTCTTCTTGCTCTTGGCCGACCCAGCCGGCAAACGCTAGAAAAGCCACCAATGTGATGCCAAGCGAAAGTAAGCGACGATGAACCTGTTTCACAACTACCTCTGTCTTCGCAACGTGACGATACCAAGTCCCAATGCAATGAGAAGCACCGGCAGGACATCCAAAGAGAAAAATTGGATCCGTCCGAAATCCTTCTGCGTCAAAGTGAGCAGCCCAGACTGCCGATTCTTAGGTCGAATCGTTAAGAGCGCCTCGTCCTCAAGCAAAAAGTTTAAACCATTCATCAAGAAATCCGTGTTGCTTTGAATGGTAAGGTGTTGATTGGTCGCCACATCCGAATCCCCCAAAACGAGAAGCCTAGTCGCGTCCGAGATCAATTCAAGCGATGGATTCTTCTGTGGCTTCTCTGACAAGACCGCCACAGTCGTCTCATAAATATCATCGTCGGTTTGTTCGGCGGTATCGTCTTCAATCTTTGCCTCCCCCCAGGCGGACTCGCCACCACGCAGCAGCGCGACCACCTCGAGGCCGCGAGGTGCATCTTCGTTCACCCGTACCGTTCGAGTGGTATGGAAAACCGTGAGTCCCAACCCTTCGGTTATTGGGTGTTGCGTTTCAGGAACCGGGACGATGAGCGGTGTCACTGCTCCGAGCCCCATCATCTGTCCCATGGGATTTGTATCTACAATTACAGTATCATCTACTAGGATGCCCCAACTCAGTAAGATCGAATCTAATCCAATGTTGACCATTGGATCTAAGAGAGCCAATAGTCGACCACCGCGATCTAAAAAGTCTTCAACCGCTTGAAGCTCATGTGCAAGTAAAGGCCGCTGAGCGCCTTCTATGACGAGAACATTAACGTCCGACGGAAACCTAAACGTGGTTGCATTGGGCGCAGTCAAATCA
>JAYYQC010000289.1:0-5443 GCA_036128675.1 Myxococcota bacterium
CGACTTGGGCGTTATCGTCCAGCCGATTCATATGCGGGATAATCTCATGCTGAAGCCAGCTGAGTACCGCGTGATGTTAAGCGGACAGGAGATTGCACGTGGTGAGATTCGTCCACGTCGACTCCTTGCGATGAACCCTGCAGGTGGCGCACCGAATATTGAAGGTGAAGTGACAGTAGAGCCAGCATTTGGCCTGGATGCACGCTGGATTTTCGAGGATCAGAAAGAAAAGGCAGAGATGATGGGCTATACGGTCGTCGATGCTCCTACAGTCGCAGCGACGCATTTAGGCGAGGTTTTGACATCCCACGCCGCATCTCTTCTGGGACGACGAGAGCTTCAAGAGCTCTTGGAGATTCATGGGCGAGACAATGCCAAAGTCATTGAAGAGCTCATTCCAGACCTTCTCAACCATGGGCAGCTTATCAAGGTCTTGCGCAATCTCCTGGCTGAGAGACTCTCGATTCGCGACTTCCGTACAATCTTGGAGGCACTTGCTGATTTTGCCGGTGACTACAAAGATGCTGATCAGCTCAGCGAGCTGGTTCGCCAGCGTATGAGCCGACAAATAACGGGGATGGTCGTCAACGAAGAGGGCGCGGTTCCAGCGATTGTCTTGGCTCCGGAGGTCGAGAATGTCTTTCGTCGGCTTCAAAATCCGGCGGCAGCTGGGGTGCTTAACCCAGCGGAACTCGATCAGCTCATGCAGTTCTTCCAAGACGCCGCCACCAATGCGGCGCCGGATTTTGGACTGCCAGTCTTTGCTGTAGCGGCGGATATCCGACGGACAGTGATGACCTTTGTGAACCGTCATTTACCCCATATGGCTGTGATTTCATTCAGAGAATTGAGTTCTCAGGCAGAAATCATGACTGTTGGCATAGTAGGTGCAAGCAATGATCCAGAACTCTTGAAGGGGGCGGCGTAAGATGCACATGAAGAACTTTATAGCTCCGACCATGCAGGATGCTCTTCAGATGGTACGTGAAGAGCTCGGCGAAAACGCAGTCATTTTTCAGACCCGTGAAGTACGCCCGAAGGGGATCTTCGGTCCACGTCATATCGAGGTGAGTGCTGCACGAGAGAGTGGCGAAGACGAGAACGCTGCGGCACGCCCCGCGATGCCATCAGCACCGGCGCAGCCCGCACCTTCGGCGGAGCTTCAGCGTGCGCTGGGGGCTTTCGCAAAGACTGCAAGCGATCGCTACACGCCCACGCTTGATGAGCCCGCCACACCAGATGTCGATGATGTGGATGCGAGAATTGCAGCGCTTCGGAAAGAGATCCGCGGCCTCCGAGAGGACTTACGGGCGGAAGAATTCGAGAGTTCACGTGATGCACTCGTTGACCAGCTCGAGGGAGTCCGGGAAATTCTCGCCGCGTATTCACTCAAGGCAGTGGGCTCGACTTCCGATTGGTTCTTAAACGTCTTAGACGGTGCTGATGTGCGTGGCAGCCTTGCGCAGCTTATCGCTGAAGAGGCGCGTGCGCGCTTTGAAAAGATGATGCCAAGCCGTCTCCACGACCCAAACAGCACCGCAGGAATCAGCATTCAGAGCGAAGCGCTGGTCAACGTCTTGACCGAAGCTCTTCAGGCCAAGCGCTACGAAGGTCCTCAGAAGCGTCAGGTTCTGGCTCTGGTCGGGCCAACCGGTGTCGGAAAAACGACAACCATCGCGAAGATTGCCGCGCATACTGCGTTGGTGCGCAAGAAGCGGGTCGGTCTGATTTCCACCGATACATACCGCGTGGGAGCGGTGGAGCAGCTTCGTCATTACGCAGACCTCATCGGTGTTCCGATGGAAGTTGCATCGACCACATCTGAGTTCGAATACGCGGTTTCGCGCTTCAAAGCTTACGATTTAATTTTGGTTGATACCGCTGGGCGCAATCCTGGTGATAACAGCCAAGTGCCCTCGTTGATTGAGCTTTTCGGCAATACCGAGGTGGAAGTACATCTCGCGATGAGCGTGTCGACGCGCCGCTACGAGGTTTCTGATATCATGGAGCGCTTCAAGCCACTGAATCCCGAAGCGGTCGTACTGACAAAGTGCGATGAGGCGAGTGTTTTCGGCGCAGTTGTGAACGCAGTTGTTGGCGGAAGCCTCCCAATTTCGTATGTGACCATGGGCCAACGCGTCCCAGAGGACATCTCTCGCCCGAGACCGGCGATGTTGGCACAGAAATTGGTAGATAGTGTATTAGAATACGCTCGGCCTGAACTGACTGAGGTGGTGTCCAACCTCAAATCACGCGGTCAGGCCGCTTAGAAACGATAAGGAAACGAAGACCATGTCTGAGGCCCCAACAACGACATCGACACCCGAGAAAAACTCTGCAAGTGCCCGAGTTATCGCGATTTCTAGCGGCAAAGGCGGGGTGGGTAAAACGAGTATCGTCTCGAATCTAGCGATTTCGTTTGCGCGTCAGGGGGCCAAGGTTCTCGCGATGGATGGTGACTTAGGCTTGGCCAATTTGGATATCGCGTTGGGTCTTAAGCCTGACTTAAACCTGCTCGACCTCTTTGATGAGACAGCAACGATTGACGAGATTTTGACGGAAGGGCCCGAAGGCATCACGCTTCTGCCAGGTTGTTCGGGACGTTATGACTTGGCGAATCTCGATGAGCGCGACCGCTACAAGCTTTTCCAAGCCGTCGACACGCTCGAGAACCGTTTTGACCTGCTCCTCATCGATACTGGGGCTGGCATCAATTCGAACGCGGTGAGCTTTGCCGCAGCGGCACAGACCATCGTGATGGTGGCCGACCCGGATCCTACGTCGCTCGCCGACGCGTATGCATTTATCAAGGTCATGGCGATGGAGTGCGGGACTAAAAAGGTTCAGTTGATTGCGAATCGCGTTGCGGGTGCACGCGAAGGAGAAGAGGTCTACGACCGGCTGAGTACGTTAGCAAATCGATTTTTGGGGGTTGGGGTAGAGTACCTCGGCTACGTGAACAATGATGCTGCGATCGCGCGAGCGACACGAGAGCGGGTACCCGTGGTGGTGGGTTATCCGAGCTCGCTCGCAAGTCAGCGTCTACAATCCATTGCCAGCAAAATATTGGCGCTTCCGGCTGGGGCATCTCAGTCGGCAGGGATCAGTCTTTTCTGGAAACGATTGGTGGGGTGGAAGGAGGCATCTTGATGTCATCTGCAGCGGCGGTAGAGTGTGGTGGTGTTGGAGTTGAGCAGGGGGATAGAGGATTGCTTCCAGTGCAAGAATATCTTCCATTTGTGAAGAAGGTCGCCATGAGAATGGCAAAACGACTGCCTTCGCATGTGGCCTTTGAAGACCTCGTGAGTGCCGGTGTTGTCGGCCTCATTGAAGCGATGAATCGCTATGACCCTGATAAGGTCAGTGAATTTGAAAAGTACGCCGAGTTTCGGGTGAAGGGTGCCATCTTGGATGAGCTTCGTCGCCGTGACTTGATGGCCCGAGATGCGCGTCTTGAGAGTAAGAATCTCGAGGCTGTGATTGACGGCTTGACCCAAGAATATGGTCGGTCTCCCGAAGAAGAAGAAATCGCGGAAAGACTCGACCTCAGTGTCGATGAGCTTCGGACGAAGCTCGAAAAGCTGACGCCGGTGCGTGTCTTGAGCTTTACGGATGTCTTTCCGGCTTCGGCACCTTCGGATGAGCCAAATCCGTTCGACCTCTTTGCGCAGCAGGAGCTCCTCGAGCACCTCGCCAAAGCAATTACGAAGCTGAGTGAGCGGCACCAGTTGGTGCTCCAGCTCTACTACAAAGAGGACCTCACCTTGAAAGAGATCGGTGTCGTCCTGGATGTAACCGAGTCCCGAGTCTGCCAGATTATGTCGGAGGCGACCCATCGCCTGCGGTCGATTCTGCAGCCGGAATATAAGTCTAAAGGGCGTGTTGGTCGTGGTGGTAGGAAGTAGGGAGATGGTGTCATGCCGAACGGAATTTATACCGCCCTTAGTGGCGCATTGGCTCAGGAGACTCTCTTTGAGCTGAGTTCGAACAATCTTGCGAACGTCGAGACCGCGGGCTTTCGTGGTCAAAAGGGCGTCTTTAAAGAAGTGCTCGCTCAATATGAGAATGAGCCCCCAAACGCGTCTCAGCGTCTGGTGAAAATCGATGAAGTCGTCACCGACTTTGAACAGGGACGACTGGTTCAGACTGACCGACCTCTGGATACGATGATTCTCGGTGACGGGTTTTACGCCGTCGATACCCCAGAAGGTCAGCGGTATACGCGCTCTGGCGTTTTCTCGATCAGCGCGGACCGAAAGCTGGTGGATATGAACGGCTTTCCTATTGTGGGCAATGGTGGAGCGATTGAGGTGCCGGAAGGTGAGAGTATCACCATTGCTGAAAATGGCACGATCACTGCAGGAGCATTAGAGATTGGCCGTTTAAAGGTCGTACAATTCGAGGAGCAACAGAAATTGCAGCGTTTTGGTCATAATCTCTTTGTCGCACCGCCGGAAATCGAGCCGGTCGACGTCGAAATTCCGACACTGCGTGTGGGCGTCTATGAATCGTCCAACGTGAATGTGATTCGCGAAATGACCGAGATAGTAAAGATTTCTCGAGGGCACGAAGCGTTTCAGCGGTGCATTGAGACATTCCGGGCAACGGATCGTCGAACTGCGACTGATCTCGGGCGTTAAGGTTATTGGGTGATATCTGTGCATTGGGCATGGGTGAGAGTGGAGTGAGGTGAGAAATGTTTAGAGCACTAAGTTCAGCAGCAACTGGGATGCACGCACAAGAAAAGCGTGTTGGCTCGATTGCGAATAATATCGCGAACGTGAATACCGCAGGTTACCGAAAGAGCCGTGTCGAATTTCAAGACATGCTCTACGATAAGCTCTCTCCAGCCGGTGCGGTCACCGGTGAGGGTACCCAAAAGCCGACTGGTTTTGAGATCGGACAGGGTGTTAAAGCGGTTGGTACGTTGCAAGATTTCAGCCTTGGTGAGTTTCGTCCAACCGGTCGGGTACTCGACTTGGCCATTGAGGGCGACGGATTTTTTCAAGTCCAACGCCCGGATGGTGAAATTCTTTATACGCGTGATGGTTCATTCAAGCTTGATTCCCAGAAGCGCGTCGTAAACAGCGACGGCTTCCCAATCGAACCAGCAGTCACGCTTCCAGATGGCTTTGACCAGTTCATGGTCTCCAAAGATGGCCGTGTATCGATTGTCAACAAGGGCGATACCGAGCCAACCGAAGTTGGGCAAATCCAGCTTGTCAGCTTCAGCAACGCATCGGGTCTTGAGGCAATGGGTGGAAACCTCTTCCAAAAGACGCCAGCTTCCGGTGAACCTACAATCGGACCTCCTGGGTCTCAGGGTGTAGGCTTTCTTCTCTCGGGTTTTACTGAGACGTCGAATGTTCAGATGGTCGAAGAGATGGTCGAGATGATTTCAGCCCAACGAGCTTATGAGAGTAACTCGCGGGTGGTCAAAGCG
>JAYYQC010000290.1:0-15773 GCA_036128675.1 Myxococcota bacterium
TCACTCGCGCGCGCCAAAGCTAACGTATTTGCTTCATTGGCGATAATGAGATCACCAAGTCTGTCATGCAGAGGGAGGTCACTCAGTGTTAATCCAAAGTCGGTGAGCTCGAGATGCTTCACGACAAGCGGAGAACCTAAAAAAACAGAGTGTCCGTTCTTGCCATCTACAATCTGTCCCTTAAAGACCCGGTCATCTTTGCCCTTCAGATAGAGCTCGACCAGGACATCGGTGAGTTCAGAGAGAAACTCGGGTTTCATTGCGGCCCGAAACGGTCGCTGAATCATGATCTCAGTATCCGCTGCGTTCTCGATCTCCCAAATTTCAGCCAATGCATCCGAGAGGAACACAACCTCGCCGTCACTATTCCATACCAGCTGAAAAGGCTGGACCTTCTCAAAGAGAGCGCGGTTGAGGTAATCTACATCTGACATTAGGTGCATTCTTCAAATTGAATATTCATGCGCTGACACGGCATCGGGTGTGCGTCATCGGCAACCTGTTCGATATGCAACTTCATCTCAAAATACTCACCGAGCCCGATGAAGAGGCCTTCAACAAACGGGAGCAATCCCTCACGCTCGGAGTAATAGTCCACCTGCAGTAGGCCAGACTCCAGCTTTTTCACCCGAAATGACGGCGGCTTGTAGTTGGGGAACGTGGCCTGAATGCGGCTGTGCATATGGTCCAAATTTGAAATAAAGCGCTCAAACGATGTACCCGTCTTCGACATCAAATCGGCGTAATGCTTGGATGCGATATTATGAATCCAATATTTCCCAAAGCTCTGGAGAACATCGACCGGGCTCAATGCTAGGACCTCCGAGGCTGCCGACACTAAATTGTATGTGACCTGGTCATCGTAGCTCTCCAACGAGGCGAACTCTTCAGGTGATTGGGCCTTGTGTGAAATGTCGCGCCAGGCATCTGCCCCAAATACATCGAGGACCAGTCCCCGCACAGCTTGATTGACCATCCCGTACATCAGATGTGGCCCTCCCCGCGTATCCGATTAAATGTTCAGCTAGTTACTACACGTAGAGGATCCCTTGCGGGTTTTGCAAGTCACCACTGCATCGTCATTTCCACCGACGTTGTCGTGGCCCCCAAAGAGCAGCTAAGCTATGACCTGGGTTGTACTCATGGATTGGAGATGATGGTGCACACGTTTAAGCCCCTGAAATACATGACATTATGGATGGCAACGGGACTCATTTTTCTCAGCTCTGGTGCTCCATCTTTTGCGGATTCGGCTCGAGCTAGGCTCACTCTCGGCCTAAGTACGCTACCGCTTAAGGTTTCAGGGCTCGAAAATATTCATATCTCTGATCGCAAGCCCGGCTCACCCGACGCGACTACCGAGAACCGTCTCGCGCTCAATATTGCGGAGAACAACACCTCTACTTTCTTTGCGCCCGGCGTCAAATTTGATGCTGGCTATGCGGTGATTCCAGATGAGTTAGACCTACTTCTCGAGGTTGGTGTGAACATCATGGAAGCTAAAGCCGTCTCCATCGGCTTAGGCGCAGACTTCACCGTATACCGCGATGCCGGTCTTCACCTGCAAGGTCTAGGTCGTCTCGGACTGATTGGCTTACGCGTCGGCGGCACGAGGGCTACCGCCGTCGAGGGATTCGAAAACGTCGTAACGGTTGATTTCGGCACGATGCGGGTTGGAGATGAAATCCAAGCAACACTCGGAGGGATTTATGCGAGTTCAGGCGTTGCTTGCTCGTGGGAGCTCTTCGATGGAGTTTGGCTCCGGACGGAAGCCGCAGCATTCCAAGCATTTCTCGGGCCACTGAAGCTTGAAGCGATTGAGGAATCCGACAATGACCGGGACGACAACAACTCAACCCGAACCCGTATCCCGCTCGATAGCGCGAGTATCATCGAGCCCGATGTGACAACCAATACGTTGCTGGACCTAAAGCCCCGAGGAGACTCATTGGGCTTAAGCATCTTTGTGGGGCTGAGTTTTGATTCAGATTTTTCCGGTAGCGAAGACTAACCAGGCTTAGAAGCAAGGGCACAGCGCAGTCGTGCCCCGCTTCTCATTATGCCTATGGTTATTTCGTGCAGCTTGATACTGCCGGCGTTTGGATATTCCATGCCGTGAGACAAGAAGCATCGCACACGCGAAGGTCAGATGGCTCGCAAGCCCTCCCCAAGGTTGGGTAATTAGGCTCGCCGTTGAGGTCGAAGGCCGGTACGCCCGAGGCGCTACAATCGCAACCGGTAAAGTGCTCAACCGTTCCACCTCGGGTTCCAAGGAACTGTGTCGTGAAGTTCACCATGTATGTATCGGTATCGAAGGTTCTAAACGGCTGAGAGTTGTAAATACCGTGCTGTCCAGCCGGTCGAAGCACCGGAACCCGAAACGCATCGTAGCTGCCATCTTCACGTTGGACCGAGACACGCAGAGGCGTCTCAGGAAGCTCCGGATGCGGTACAGGAAAGAGCACCTCTTGTCCCTTGAGATCATCCGGGCAGCCGTTTTCGCCAATTTTCGCACTCCAGTCACTGTCACCACAGCTAAAAGTAGCAAGGCCATCACTGATATTGTCGATGTCGTAGACAACCGTGTGGTGCACCGGGTTCTCCGGAAATCGTGCGAATCGCGGGTCGCCCTCTACGACGTAACGGTCGATGAGCAGCTCATCGGTCGGCTGGCCGTAGGTTGGATTCGGTACGAAGATTTCACGCCATCCATGTTCCGGGCCCACTGTATCGGGGCTTCGCTTCCAAGAGCCGAAGAGACCAGAGATGCGCCCCATCGCAATTCCCGTGTTAACTGGTACTTGCTTATCACCCGCCGTTGGCATCTGCAGCACATGGGTCATCCCCGGTGTCCAGTTCGGGTCATAACTAAAGTCGCCGGGCTCCATCGTGACACGGGCACTCCAGACAGCTGGATCCGCTGGACCAAGCGCTGACTGAGCGAACCCAAAGAAGCGGCGCAGCTGTGGGGTATTTCTCTTCAGCCCGAGGCCTTCCTGAATTGCGACCAGGGTCGTACCTTCAGGATAGATGGTTCCTTGAAATTCGACTTCCTCCTGAAAGGCATCAATTCGGCTTATCGTCTCACCGGTCTCGCCGCTTGTGACAGTTAGAACCAATTGATGACCAAGGGTCTTTGCTGTGTCAGAGTCAATCACCTTGGCGCGAGAGCTACGATCGGTCATTCCGAGGATGGAACGACGCTCGATGGCACGAAGCGCGTCGGCCGGAACCGCCACCCGAACATTTCCCCACGCATTTACCGGAATACGGTCGACCTTGCCGTTGTTTACATTGCGAATCTCCAGCACATCGCCGGGTGCTACACCCTCGACGCTCGCGAAGAAGCGGGTCTTCTCCCGAGCATTGTTGGTAACAATGAATGCGAGCTCGAGAGTCCCCGGCTCAACAAAGTCGTTGGAGAAGCAACCAATGGCCTCACCCTCGGTAATTGGGCGCTCATGACCATCTGTTGGCAAGCAGCCGACGACGAAGGGCCCAAGCATTGGTAGGACAACCGCTTGCGGTACACCCTGCTGGCTGGACCGAACCGCGATATCAACCAGTCCGCCACCGCCGGCATTCGGTGAGACTGCATTGAGGGTTGGCTCTGCGCCTGCCGCTACGCCCGAGAGGATGCCGCCAAGCGAGATTCCCCACATGCCTACTGTATTTTTGGCACCACCGAGGTCAACGGTTCCATCGCCATCAACATCGCCTAGGAGCTTTCCAGTCGAGTCCTGCTGAGTGCCGTCCATATTCCGAAGAATCCGTACCAACTGAACGGTCTCAAGGACACTTTGCCGAACCATGTCGCGGGTATGGAAGACATCCGATGTCCACATATCGGCACCAGAGTCAGGGACGGTGTCGTTGTTCAAGTCTCGGTCACGGCCTTGAACCATGATGCGTCGCATTTCGGGAATCCCTAGCTTGTCAAGCTCGCGCTCAAGCTTCGAGGCGAAAAGCGCACCCTCAAGGGTATTTTCATCCGCGAAAACATTGAGACCATGTCCGTAAGCGTCGGTGGCACACATTGCGTAACCCATCGCAGTTGTTCGTCCCATATGGCCCACTGCGACCTCGGCTCGTGAACCACCATAACCATGTCCATAAAGAATGGTTGGGTATGGCTTACAGAATGGCATTCCTTCAGGGTTACCGGGAGAACACGCATCGGTCTTTTCAATCGGCAGCGCACACCAGTACGTCACATCGGTTTCGCCATAGGTCGCTTCGCCCTTCTTTAGGTCGACCCGCCAGTGCTCATCATCGGTCGATGGGTAGAGCTCAGTCGCGATCCCATCGTCGTCAACCAGGAGGTCTGGGGCCTTGAAGCTTCCGCCAAAGACGGCACCAATCGATGCCATGTCGGCTTCGATAGCACAAAGATTCGCCTCCCATTCGCCTTCGACATTCCAATACTTCGCCAAGGCTGCGCCGGCACACCCACCTTGCAAGACCGCCGGTGTACCGCTGCTTTCGGGGATAGATGCTCCACTGAGCTCTTCTTTAGTCCAAACCCGGAAGCTCGATACGGGGAACTCGTTCTTAAGCTGGCTAAAGTCACCCACACCATGAAGCCCTGCTCGAAGAGCCTCCATGTCGTGTGTCATGCTGCCAGTTGTAAAGGTCCAGGCGAAGCTAACATTCTCCAAGCCAAGCCCGTAGCGCGGCAGTAAATCGACCATCGGTTTTAGGTCATTCGTCTGGTCTCGATGGTTGATAGCTTTAAACGGCGACACTATCGACGCACCTGAGTCGTCGCGAAGACGGTCGGTCAAGACCACTGCATAAGTGCAGCGCTGCTCAAGTGGCCAGATAGGACGCATGATTAAGGTGTTGCTCTCGCGCTCATACCAAGTCATCAGATTATCTGCGACGCACATGTCAAAAGCTTCTTGGTCGTAATCAGGGTTTACGTTGCCGTCGCTTCCATAAAGCGCAACACCGTCGCATGTAGTTGGTTCGATGAAGTTCGCGACGTCAAGCTGGCCATCATAATCGAGGTCTTCACCTGGATCTAAGATGCCATTGCCATTGAAATCTTCGTTATGTTCTTCGAAGAGTAAATTGTTCGCCATGCCATGAGGGTCTGATCCCGACCGGCTGAACTTATCGATTTGGCGTCGTCTAAAACCATGCGGCGATTCAGGATCAACCGTTACATTTGCGCGGTTGTAAAGCGTCACCGGAAAGCGACCACGTCCCATATCAAGGGCTACTTCTTCACCAAAGCGGTCGCATGACTCATCTACATTGAGCAGAAAAAAGGCATCATCTCGAAAGTCGTTGTTCAAGTTGTGCCGTTGCCAGACATCCTCAAGGTCGAGCAGACCATCGAAAGAGACGAAGATAGGCGCGTAGGTTCCAAATCCATCGAGGTCATTGAACTTCCGTCGAGTACGCATCTCATATTCAGTCGGGGCGATTTCGCTGACATTGAGTCTGCGTCCGGTCATCGAAGTAGGATCGAGCCTAGTCGCTTGATTGTTGGGCATCGGAATCTCGGGAAAGTCATCCTCTAAGACATTGTAGATAACCTTAGGGCCACCCGTATCTTTTGTGAGCGCAAGCCCATCGGCCGCCGAGCCTTCGAGGCAGCCAGCCATGGCTGTAACGCCGAGTGAAAGACCGAGGGCTTTGGCCAGATTGTTCCAGTTTGGAAATCGTACGTTTTTCATCGATAATCCCCCTTACCAAGAAAGTGAAAAGCCAGCGCGCGCCAGCGAGACGTTGTCGTTGATAACTGAGCTGAGTGCGGCACCGGGAGCGAGCACGCCACCTTCGGCAATCAGGGTTGTCTTGAGGCCATTTGAAGCATTGACCGTGTAGCGGACGCCAAGACAGAGTTCTTGCCCCAAATTCTTTGACGTGGTCGGTTTGCCGTCGAATCCGAGATTGTATCCACCGTTGATGCCACTTTGAAACGGGTCAATTGCGCCCGCTGCACTGAAGGCCATCAGGTAAGCAAGCTTGAGTTCGAGCCCTTCAATCGGTCGGTACCCGATGACTGGGTAGAGATAGCGCGCATTCCGAAGAGCGCCTTGATTAACCAAAAAGCGCGTGGAGGCTGGGGCTTGCTGGATAAGTTCCGGGTCATGAATTCGGTCCACCGAGCGCGCCGTAAGCATTGGCATGACTTGGTCAAAAAGGACCATCCCAATCTGATAATCGGAGTGAAACGTGAACACGCGGTATACATCATCACGGGCATCCTGGTCACCGGATGCGTAACCGCCTTCGAACTTAAGATTGAGATTCTCTGTGGGCGCATAGTTTAAACGTGCGACCGCGCCAAAGGCTTGAATGGTCGCGCCGTCCTCAAAGGTCTCGTCGAGATACGGACGATTGGTTTGCCCGTAAATAAATGCCGCCTCGGTCTCGAGAGAGAGTTTTACTCGGTTGTTTTGAGTCCAGAGAGGCAGTTTCGCATAGACATCGCTGGTCAGGACTTGAAGCGTAGATGGGTCTTCAAGCGGAAAGTCAGCGTCGTCTCGGTCCCGTTGAAAACGCAAGGACTCGATAAGGCCCGCTGACCATGTATCTTCCTCGATCTTAAACCCAAGAACACCCGATGCCGCAACATCGCCGGCAAGCAGGCTCGCATTATCGTCCCGAAAAACAACATCCGCGGCGATGAAGCCAGTTGCGTCCCGCAACCACTGTGGTGCTGCTTTGAGGCTATTGAAAGGCTTGGTGCCGAAAGCGATTCGCTCGACGAGGTTATTGCGCATCGCAAGGCCAAAGTCACGTGGCTGCCGACCGTCCTGCACCAGCAATCCAAGTCCCCAGTTGTAGGTCTGATGCCCTAATCGAATCACGCCGACATCGGTGGCATAACTCATCGATAGCCGCTGTGGAAGAATAGCGTACCACTGGACACCTTGGTCCCGACGGGACTGAAACGTGTCCTCACCGCGTAGTGTTCCTACCGACGTAGTGTCCCCCGTCAGCTGGCCGGTCCAGGCCTCAAGCTCAAACTCAAGGGTCATGTTTTCCAAGGCATACGCAAAGCCGCCGAGAAAACGCGCATCCACCCACCAGTCACGGTCATTAAGTGTACCTTGATCGTCGAGACCAAACTGACTCATCCCCTGGCCAAGAGATTCGATGCGTACAAAGCTCTCATTGTTGAGACGGGTCGGACCATCCGCCGCATGTGATGGTGCTGAAGCGATGACCATCGCTAAGACAAACATATAGCCAATCATTAAGCCGATATAGTTACCGATGCGTTGCCGTTCTCTCACGGTTCCCCCAAATCTTGAGCCAGCGAAGGCTCTGTTTCGGGGATTCGCACCTCAAGGACGGCACCACCTTGCCGCTTGAGACTGGAGGAAAACGCGGGTCTCGGCTTCTGCCAGACATCACTACTCGAGAATCGATCTTGGTTTTCCCACCAGGGCGAATCACCCTACCCGAAGGTATCTACTCGCGGGTATACAGAACGGTTAGACTTTTGAGTAGGTTTTCAGCAAAAAAAGATCAGAATTATCGAGAACTCAATGATAACAGTAACTTACTGTGTCCCCTCCGATGGATTCACAGAGTTGATGGTCATCCAAACCGGGATGTGGTCAGAGACGCGCCAGCGTAGATCGGCATGGTTTCCTCGGGTGAAGTCCAAGACGCCAACTGAACGCACCTCCGTCAAGAACTGCTCCTGATAGAAGAGATTGTCGAAACTATTCCGAAGACCGGTATCACTGATAGACGTCGCTTGCTCGTGGTCGACCGAATAGGTCACCCCGTTCCAGCCAACCGCAGTAAACGCTGGGTCATTGCCTGGCAGGTTAAAATCGCCCCCGATGATTAGGTCGTCTTCCTCACCGTTGGCAGCCTGAAAAAAGCTGACGATGTCCGCAAAGTGAACAGCCTCGGCTCGACGCGCCGCGATGCTCCCGCCATTGCGCTGGTGAAAGGCAACCAAGGTAAAGTCGAAGTCGTCCATCTGGAAGTTCGCACCATAGGGGTCTCTCTTAATCACATCATTTGGGTCGTCGAAAAATCCGACGCCACCGAGAAAGCTGACCCTCGCATCCCGCCAGATAAACGCATAATACTCGCTGCCGTCTTTATTACCTACTTCACGTGGGCTGATATGGTAGCTCCACGCCTCCTGTGTCGTTGCTTCAAGCGCTCTCTCCAGCTCCCCCATTGCGTCTTCCGACTCGACTTCATTGAGTGCTGAAATCGCAAAGTGACTTAATACACACGCAAGCGCGCCGTAATCTTTGCCATTGTCCCAACCCATATGTAGCACGTTCATGGAGCCAATGGTGTGATCTCGGTCGATCGTCGGGTCCATGGTGAGATCGCTTGGACATCCAAAAGCCGGAGGGGCTTCGCCCGAGCCTAGCGCATCCACCGTAAGGAGCTGAGGATAGACATTATTGCTTTCGAAGCGCTCTGGCACGCGTCCTTCTACATCAAGGACAATCAAGATATACGCGGCTCCAAAGGCTGCCTCCAAAGGAACGCGCAACGTCGCCTCGACTTCGAAAGCCTCGGAAACATTAAGCGCAGGAATGCGGCGGTAATCGAGGAATCGGTCCTGTGCATCATAATGCTCATCCTCCGACCAGTAGAACTTTAAACGACTACCTGTGGCGCTCTGCGTTCCTTGGTTGACCAAGCTAAACTGAAGCTCCGCTTGGGCGTTTGGCTGAAGTCGCTCATCACCGAGGACCACGGACTCAATCGCAAGATCAGGAAGGTCCGCCTCTGGTGTATCAACATCGACCATGAATGGGATGGCGAGAACGTTGTTTTCCTCCTCCATTTCATCGACATCATTGTTGGCATCGGTCACGACAAGAATATACCAGAGTCCTCCGTGGGCATCGGCGGGCACCCTTGGATTACCGGTCTCAGGTGAAACCTCACCGGGTTGCAGGGCACCAACTCGGTCATAACCTCCGTACTTATCGAAGGCGTCGTAGATTGGATCTCTGGAGATAAAGTACTTCACACGGCAGTCAGTGGACGCGTTCGTACCGATATTCGAAATTAAGACACTGGTCGGGACGCGCTCGCCCGGGGCATAGTCGCGGGTTGGCACTGTCTCAACGATTGCAACAAGGTCGGGCTTGTCTTGTGCTTCCTCAGAGGTGTTCTCATCACCCTCTTCGTCCGATACCGCCGAAGGCCCAACTCCGATTGGAAGCGCGACCACATTATTGGATTCAATCGACTCTGCTACAACATCTGTGTCATCGGCAACGACCAAGATAAAATAGGTTCCGTCGCTCAAGTTAGCAGGAATACGTAGATTGGCGTTTTCAGAACCACTCTCCATGGGCTCAAGTACCGCCACCGCGTCGTAGTTGAGATAGTCGGCACTCGAATCGTAGAGATTTCGTGATGAAAGATAGTACTTGAGCCGCGACGCTTGCGCCGGTTGTACACCCCGGTTGGTCACTTCCAGCTGGATCTGAAGGACGTCGCCCTGAAGCGCGGCACCGCTGCTGAGAACAATATTTTCAAGAACGAGATCTGGGAGTGGTGCGCTCGGGCGGTCTTTACTTAGGCTTAGCTCAGTGTGCCGCAGATTATTCATCGGTTCATCGGTGATAGCGTCGTCATCCGGCGAATCGATAAGAGCCAAGACCCTATACGTTCCAACCCGAGTGCTCGCATGAATGAAAAGCTGAGCGACTTCTTCCCGGCTCGCATGTGGTCCCAGTGGCTCAATTGTATCTGAACCAATTTCGATATCATCGGCGTCAACAACAGAATCGCTCGATAAGTAAAAGCGAATGCTCCGTGTATCCGATAATCCGTCCCCCACATTCTGAATCTGAACGACCGCGGTCAATGGCTCGCCTGGATAATGAGCCATTGTACTTAAGACCAGTGAGGTCACGGCCAAGTCAGGTGTCCCCAAGACGGCTTCTTCACCAATCGAAATAGGACGCGCTACGACATTATTCGTCTCATCGCTTTCCTCAATCACGGATTTCGCGTCCGCGACAAACAAGATGAAAAAGCTCCCAGATTCTAGGTCCGAGGGGATTCGGAGGTTCGCCGTTTCACGCTCGATCTCGCTCGCACCCAGACTGCCAACCCGGTCATAGTTTAGATAGATAGCGTTCGAATCCAATGTTGGCGAAGCAGAGATGTAATATCGGGCCTGCGAAGTCTCCGCGTCAGCAAGCCCCTGATTCACAACTTCTACGCTGGCCTCGACCAGGGCACCTTGGAGTGCGACGCTACTCGAGAGTGATGCATTCTGAATCCCAAGCTCGGGAAGGTCTTCGGGGTTTGGGACGTTGCGTTCGACGATCTCGACCGATAAGGCCAATACGTTATTCGCTTCTTGAGACTCCTCAAGTACACTCTTCGCGTCTGCGACGATGAGAATATACGCTGCGCCATACGGCCAATCGGCTGGAACCCGCAGATTTGCGTATTCACGGGCCAGCTCGCCTGGGTCTAGACTGGGGACCGCGTCGTAATTTAGATAGGTGTCGCCCTGATCCCAGACGCCATCGTCCGACAGCAAGTAGCGCAGCTGCGACTTGTCTGCCGCTCTTCCGCCGCGATTTACAACCGTCGCATCGACTCGGACGATTTGATTGGGTTCCAGAGCGCGCTCAGTCAAGAGAGCGTCGCCGACCAAAAGGTCGACACTGGGCTCCATGATCTCAGCGAGCGCCAATGCGGACGTCCCGGTTGAGTTCTCGACCATTGTGGCTCTTTCATCACCACATGCTCCCAGCAACAGTGTAGTTGCGGCCATCAGACACTTTATCGATTTCATGCTCGAACACATGACAGTACCTCCTCGCGACGGTTAACCGGCGCTGAGCTTTAATCATCGTTGGTATGTTGAGCAGCATTCAGGACGCAGAACGTGTCCCAGGGGACCCATCAGAAGGACGGCTGTACCCAGAACTGCGCCGTGTATCAGCCGTGAGTTACAAGTCAATAGGACGGGACGGAAATTACGCATTGCGTTAGGGGTAGACCTTAAGCACTGAATGCTTAACCTACGCGTACGCAATAAGGATAAGGAGTCCCCGTGAAATCCATCGCTGCTTTTGTCGCCTTCCAGCTCGTATGGTTTGCCTGTGCCTACAGCGATGTGACCGGCTGGATTTGGCTTGGCCCAGCCTCAGCTCTGCTCTACCTTTTCTGGATCAGCTTCAGCGTCTCAAGTGTCTTTACGCTCGCCGGTGTCTTAGCGCTGACCGGTGCCGTCTTTGATACTGCCCTTGCACAGGCAGATTTCATTCAATACGTCGAGACTGCCTGGCCGGCTGGTGTAGCGCCGCTGTGGCTCATCGCTCTCTGGGCAGCGTTTGCCGGACCGCTGATGACGACCTTTGATTGGCTTGAGGGTAAGCCCCTTATGGCTGCCGCACTCGGTGGCATCGGTGGCCCATTTGCCTACGTTGCAGGTGAAAGCCTTGGTGCCTTAACGATTCTCGAACCAAAGACATTCGCTCTTAGCGCAATTGCGGTTGAGTGGGCTATCGCGACGCCGATCGGGGTTTGGTTTGCGACGAAGTTAAAGCGGCGCGAACGAGAAGATATCAGCGGGGACAGTGTGAAGGCCTAACCCTTCGAACCCTCTTTGCCAACCCATTCGGTCTGGCGCGCAATTTTATCGAGCGCTTTCTGTCCTTTAGCATCAAGCAAGTAGAGAGCACTCACGTCCTGCTGCTTCACTTTACCGCCTTGATTCAAGCGCAGGGCGAGATGCACCGCTGCCTCGGTGGAATACTCACGGCAGCGCTGTACACAGACCGCAAACGACGCCGGAAATTCGGGGCCAACGCGCACCACCTCGAGCTTTCCATCGAGGAACTCGGCCTGCATAAGTGCTTCTCGGTAATCCTTATCCTCGCTTAAGCTCAAAAAGAGTGTCGGCTCTTCGCTGATTGCGAAACATTGGCGTTTCTCCGAGTAAAACTTACGATTCAGTGCATTTCGACCAGCCCAGAGACCACCCAGTCCCAGCCATACCAGAAATTCCAGCAGCCACGCGATGACCCGCAGGGCCGCCGGAGGTGTCCAACCAAACCAAGTATAACCTTCGGTCGTTAGCATATGGGCCAAGCCGGTATAAGCGTTCATCGGGTTTAGCAGAAACGTCAAAACTCGATGGTCGCCGAGCTCAGGCTGATTGCTCAGAAATGCCGCCCAATTCACGCCGTAGCCAAGAGTGACCACAACCAGCCCTGCTTTCACCAGAAAAGCCGGCGAGCGGCAATGAGACCACCGAGCCAAAAAGCCCGCCGCCGCTCCGCTTACCAGTACCGCAAGCAAGAGCGAGAGAAAGCCAACCCCGATATAGTTTCCAAATACCCCATCAACCCAGCCATCGAGTGCCATAGGAAACGAAATCGCACAAAACCAGCCCAACGGCACTTTTAGACCTGCCGAGCCAAGTGCTCCAGATGGTTGATATTCCTGTGGCATTTACCCCTCGTTTCTCATCCGTACTTCACCTCTTTCGGCTAGGTTTGCAAGCCTGCGGCCGGATGGTTAGTTTTCGACCGTCACACTAAAAGTCTCAGGGGAGCACAATTATGATAACCCAACCCAATTTAGAAGGTCGTGTCGCCATCATTACCGGCAGTAGCCGAGGCATTGGTAAGGAGTTGGCATTGGCCTTGGCCGGCGCTGGCGCTGACATCGTTGTCGCAGCGAAGACAGCAGAACCAGACCCACGTCTGCCAGGCACTATCTATGAAACCAGAGATGCGGTGGAGGCGCTCGGCCGAAAGAGTTTAGCGCTCAAAGTGAACCTCCGCGAAGAGAGCGAGATTGAGGGCATGGTCGCCAAGACCATGGAGACCTTTGGTCGTATCGATATCCTCATCAACAATGCCGGGGCACTCTGGTGGCGCAATATCACCGATACCCCGGTGAAGAAATTCGACCTGGTGATGGATGTAAATGCGCGCGCAGCCTACGCGACCACATACCATTGCTTACCGCATATGCTTAAAAGCGACTACGGTCACATTATCAACATGTCGCCACCTATCGATATGGGCATGCTCCCAGGTAAGGTCGCCTACTCTATTTCCAAATTTGGGATGACCATTATTGCGCAGGGTGTCGCAGCTGAGCACCGTGGAAAAAATATCGCGGCAAACTCACTCTGGCCGGCGACGATGGTTGAGTCGCAGGCTGCGATTAATTTCGGGCTCGGCACACCGAAAAATTGGCGTAAGCCGAGTGTATTGACGGACGCGGCACTCGCGATTCTCTCACATGAACCAAGCGAGCTAAGCGGGCATGCCCTCTTAGACGAAGAGATCCTGGCCAAAGTTGGCGTGACCGACCTCGAGCCCTATCGCTGTGAACCCGGCGGCGAGCTGATTCGAATCGCTGGTCAGACTTCCGTCGCAGCGAATTTCGGCACCGGCGCCGGTGGTAGCGATAAAGCGCACACACTGAGTCCAGGCGCTTAACGCCCAGGAAACCACCCCGCATAAACGTCGCTCCAATCAAAGCTCAACGTAAAGCTGCAGCCGGTGCCATCTACAAAGACGGCATCGCGCAGCGTAGCATTCACCATCGACGGGAACATCCACGCATTTGCTTCACCATCAGGCGTGACGTCGAGTTCAAGCATCCCACTGATCGGCACCAGCGTTTCGTTGATTATCGGATCGTTCAAGATGGCGTCATTGCAAGTGAACTCATCGACATAAGCCCCGACACTGATGCCCAAGCTCACCGCATCATTGGGTAGTTCGTATGTCCGAGAGAGAAGTGCTGAACCATCATGGGCCTCTTCACACACGCCCGCAATATAGAGGTTGAGTTCGATAGTGCGGTCAGGCTTCGTCGCGTAGAGCGTGAGGTCACCACACCCTCCGTTCCATTCGAGAGCACTTACCAAATCTTCGCCATCATTGATGCGCCCGCAAAGAGTATCGGCACTGTTACAGAGGTCGCCGGTGTCTGAAACGCACTGACCATCGGGGTCACAGGCTTTGATTTCGTCGGTCTCAAAACAATCGAAATCATCTGGTGCACAGACTGTGCAGCGGTCACCGCATAATTTACCAGCACACGGTTCATAGGTACCATCGCAGAGGTTACCCGTATCCGAAACACACGCGCCATCCGGGTCGCAAGCCTTGAGCTCGGTAGTCTCCACGCAATCCTCATCACCCGGCTCACAGATCGTGCAGGTCTCTCCGCAGGTCTTCCCGGCACAAGGGACATAATCGGCTTCCTCACAAAGGTCACCGGTATCCGCTACGCACTCTCCCATTGCATCGCACGCCTTTATCACCCCCGTCTCTACGCAGTCATTGTCGTCTGGGGGGCAGATCTGGCAAGTTTCGCCACAGCTCTTATCGCCGCATGGGTCATATGTTTCCGCATCACTGGGGTCTTCGGAAGCGTTCGAACTTTCACTCGCATCAGAAGGGTCCATGGTGCTCACGGTACTGGATGGGTCAGCTGCATCACTTGAATCAGAGGCATCAGATGGATCGCTCGACTCTGCTGGAACCGTCGCGTCATCACTCTGTTCGGCGTCGGTGCCTGAAGAACAGCCGGTGAAAGCTGCTATTGCTAAAAAAAGCATGAGAGGCTTCGTCAACGCTTTGAGGTTATTCACATTCATCACTCCAACTCCCCTACTAATCATCGGCCATCCAAGGCGATAGATCTGAATTCTCGGCGCTACCCCACGACCTCACAAGACTGTCTTATGGCTCCTGCAGTACCAGGAAAAGCTGACCTCGCTAAACCTACCAAGCTCTAGCCGTTATTCAAGGCGCATACCGCCCCTATAGCTCGGAGACCTGAGAACTTGCGTCTCAAGGAATCAAAATTCCTTTAACTCAAACGCGTAGACATCATCGCCCACACCCTTCAGTATCATCGGGCCAACCCGCACCAAGGGCATCGCATCGCCAATAAGCTCGGCAGTCGAACGACTCATGAGAATAGAGCCTGGTCGGCACTGTGATTCCAAACGCGCGGCGAGATTTACCGATGGACCAATGACTGTGTAATCGGATCTGACGGTTGACCCGAAGTGACCGACCACAACCTCCCCCGTCGCAATTCCGACTCTAACATCAAGGGGATGCCCCCAATCTATTTCAGCCACCCGTTCATGGATGCGACGTCCCATTTCAACACAGCGATAGGCTTGCGCTGCAGGGGTCATCGAATCAGGCGCACCAAAAAAGACCATAATGCAATCACCGACAAATTTATCGATGGTGCCGCCATGGTAATGCGCGATTTCGCTGAGCTCGCCGAGGTATCGATTGATTACCTTTCCTACGCCATCAGCTCCAAGCTTTTGACTCAAAGCGGTAAAGCCAACCAAATCCGCGAACATCACGGTCAAAACCTTACGTTCGGGCTCATGGTCAAATGACAGTAAGCCGCGTTCCGCCTCTTCGACCAATTTGGGAGGAAGGTATCGATTCAAAACCTGTTCCGTGAGATATTGCTGTAGGATATTCCGTTGATTCACAATGAAATTAACCGAACAGAAGAGAGCCGAAATCAGCGTCACCAAAAGAAGGCCTGTGTGCATTACGGCTTCTCTGGGGGTTCCTGAATAAGCGTTTTTCTCTGGGACGACGCCGGCGAGCTCTGGCCAGATCCAAAATATCGACGTCAGGGTTAAAACGGTGGCTAATGTACTCAACCAAGCCACCAGCGCTACTCGATAGGGATAGAAAATGCGACTTATAATCAGCACCATAAAAATAACAAAATGAGGTGCGGCATTCAAAAATCCGAAGAGTGTTGCGAAGAGTAATGTACTTACGAGATCA
>JAYYQC010000291.1:0-6879 GCA_036128675.1 Myxococcota bacterium
TCGAAGAGGCCGAGCGTCTGCTAAGCCCGGTTTTGACGCGTGTTGGCTGGTCCTGCATGACCCTGCATGGTCAGTTACCACTCGAGATTCAGCGCCAAGTCGTATCCCAGAGCACGGGGCGACGGGTTGTCCTTTCTACCAATATCGCTGAAACTTCGCTGACCTTGCGCGATGTTACGTGGGTGGTTGATAGCGGGGAGGTCCGACGATTGCGATGGGACCTCGATAGCGGGTTTGAGTCATTGCTCTTAGAATCTATTTCTCGTGCCTCAGCCGAGCAACGGGCCGGACGTGCGGGACGGGTTCAACCTGGGCATTGTTATCGACTCTTTTCATCGGCCCATTGGAATCAAATGTCGCAGTTTGAGCCGGCATCTGTTCTTCGCGAGGATATCATGAATGGGGTAGCTAGGGGTTTAAGTCTTGGCCTCTCCAGCCGAGATTGGTTAACCCCTGCCAATCCCGCAACCTTAGAGTTTGTTCACCATTGGCTCGATGTTCATGAACTGAGAGAGAATGAGATGCACCTCTCCGGTCGAGGTCGAGAGATCCTCGCAAAGCCAATGAGTATTCGAGAGGCTCTCTTTGTGCATTATGCTGAGCAAGTTCACCAAAAGGACGGTGCCTTATCGTGGGTCGCATTGTGGCAAGAGCCACCTCCGCGTTCTTTAACACTCTCGGATACGAGCGCAGCATCTGATTGCGAAGCATGGCTCGCAGCGCTACCTGCCGACTTCGCCAAGGGGCAGGATAAGCTCTGGCGCGTCTGGAGTGGTCGTGTTCGTCAGCGTGCCAACGCGCTCGGTGCATCGGCTCTGAGGGTGGGAGAACATGACAAGGTGCGTTGGGCCGCGGCGATGGCATCGCCAGATCGCGTTGGTTTTTTGTCGATTGGTAAAGGCAATCAGCGTTCGGTCCAACTTTGCTCGGGACGTCGTCTCGATGTCGACGCAAACGTAGTCGTGCATCGAGAGGGCTGGGTCGTAGTTCTGCAGGCCCGTCAGAAAAAACGAAGTAGAGGTCTTCACGGTGTCGTCGATATGCTCGCCGAGGTTGAGGTCGACTGGTTGATGGATCTACCTGGTGAAGGTTTGGTCGAAGATATTGAAAGCCAGTGGGATGAAGGGCTAGAAAAAATCCGGAGTTTCGAGACGCTGCGCTATGGAGCGTGTATTTTGTCGAAGCAGGCCATTGAGCCGAAAGTAACCGATGCGAGCCGACAGCAAGTAATAAAAGCCCTTGAGCGGCGTGGCCTCCATGCCTATTTCGGGGAGGGTGCGGTCGAGGAAATGGCATGTCGCTTAGAGATTGCTCTAGCGAGTGAACCCGAGGTTTTTTCTTCGTTCAGTGATGTCTTACAAAGCGACTTTGATAAACGGGTAGTCGATGCTATCGCGGCGACTCTCACGGATGTTAAAGAGCTAAAAGGAACAGATATCCTCGATTGGCTGATGCCCGAGGATGCATGGCAGATGCGCTCTCATCTGGATCAATTGGTTCCCAAACATTGCACTTTACCGAGTGGTCGACGGCTCAAAATTAAATATGTCTCTGGTAGGCCACCATCGGTAGCGACTTACTTGCAAGAATTCTTTGGCTTGACCGAAACACCTTCGCTGGGCCGGCGGCCTTTGACCATTGAGCTTTGGGCACCCAACGGTCGCCCAATTCAGGTGACCGCTGATTTGACCGGGTTTTGGGAACGTCATTATCCTGAGCTTGCGAAGTCCCTACGTCGTCGGTACCCGAAGCATTATTGGCCCGACGATCCGAAGAGCGCGCAAGCAGAGCGATTTAAGAGGAGAGTACATGACTGAGGGTTCTCGAAATGCATATTCGATGAGTCGACTTGTGATAATAGCGATAGGTGTCGCACTAAGCGCATGGGTCCTTGTTACAGCTAAGTCTGCTTTTATGCCTTTGGTTGCAGGATGGGCTCTGGCGTATCTGACCATGCCATTGGTGTCTAAGATTGGGACTCGGGTAAAATCGCATAGAACGGCTGTCGCGATTGCGATGACTCTTGTCTTTGGCTTGGCTAGCTTGGCTTTCACATTAAGTGCTCCTGTGATTGAGGCTGAGATCCGCGTTCTGGGTGAGCTTGCCAAGGAGGCCACACAACCAGAGAGTTCCTTGTGGAATAAACTCAAAGGATTAGACAAAAACGGCGTAGTGGAAGGCTGGATTCGTTCAGTGACTGAAGATGAGATCGAGACGTTCGTCCTTGACGATATAGACGTGAAGCAGATGGTTGGTGAGGCTCTAAATCAGACCTTGAGAGCCCTTCGGGGTGTCTTAGGTGGGGCAAAAGCCGCCCTGGGGTGGCTTCTGACCATCATGCTGACGGTCGTATTTTGGGTGTTTCTCTTGTTGGATTATCAGCGCTTTCGTGGCTCGTGGCATGGCTATATCCCCAGCGCCTGGCGGGAGACGGTAGTGAGCTTTATCGGGGATTTAGACGACGCCTTGCGGGTTTATTTCCGAGGGCAGGTCCTCATTGCGTCGATTGTTGGTCTTAGCTTCGCAATTGGATTTTCTTTGGTTGGCCTCGAGCTCGGTTTTCTCTTTGGGCTCGTGGTCGGTGCGCTCAACTTGGTGCCTTACCTTCAGGTTGTTGCGATTCCGCCAGCACTGGTCCTTGCGACCCTCACGGCATTACAGACTGAGGCGTCGGTCGGTGCGATGATGTCTTGGACACTTGCTATCTTCGCGATTGTCCAGTTGATGCAGGAAGTGGTGATCACGCCGAAGGTGATGGGGGAAGCAACAGGGCTTAGACCTGTGGTGATTCTCTTCGCTGTTTTATTATGGGGAGAACTCCTCGGTTTTGTCGGTTTGCTCCTTGCCATCCCACTAAGTTGTGTGGGACTGACCTGGTATAAGCGCGCGATCGAACCACCATCGGTCCAGCCGTAGAGTAGTGAGGTTGTAGCCATGAGTAAGGGCCGAAAAGGCAAAGGCGGGGGTTCGAAGCGTTTCCCGAACCGCCGACGAGCATCCAGTCGACACGCCACCCCATCCACAGCGCCGATTTTAGGCCGCGTTCAGTTACGTTCTGATGGATCAGGCGTTTTACAGCCGCTCGAGTCTAAGATCGGCCCAGTTTACCTCCCGCCTGAAGAACTAAATGGAGTCGGTCCGGGAGACCAGGTTCGAATCATCACATCGGTAGGCCGGAAAGGTAAGCTGAAGGGTAAGATCATCGAACGTCTTGAAGAGCGACCTGTCGTATCGGTTGGCGTAGTCGAACGGATGGGACGCCGCAATTTGGTAGCAGTACCTATGCTCGGTGGCGGACCAGTGATGCTCGACAATCCCCCTGAGGCGCGTGATGTCGTCGGGCTCGCGGTACGTGTCAAAGTAACCGAGGACCAAACATCGAGTCGGATGGCGGTTGGAGAGGTCACCGAGATCCTTGGGGACCCTCAAGACCCCAAAGTACAGCTTGCCATTGCTGTCATCGGGCAAGGGCTCCCTACGGAGTTTCCAGATGCTGTACTCGAAGAAGTAGAAGGCTTTCCTGAGCCGAGTGAAACCTGTGAGGAAGGCCGTCGCGATTTAAGACAGACGATGCAGGTCACAATCGATGGGGCCGATGCACGAGATTTCGATGATGCAGTGGGCTGTGTTGAAGAGGGCGGATGTTATCGCATTTGGGTGTCGATTGCGGACGTGAGTCACTACGTTCGTACCGGGACCCGCCTTGACGCTGAGGCGTATCAACGTGGGACCAGTGTCTACTTCCCGCATTCGGTCTTACCTATGGTGCCTGAGCGACTCTCCAATGACCTTTGTTCATTACGGCCCAATGTTATTCGGTACGCGATGACAATGGAGGCGGTCGTCGGGAAAGACGGAGTCCCCAAGGATATAGATATTTATCCGTCTCTGATTCAGAGTCGAGCGCGACTCACGTATGAAGATGCGCAGTCTTTTCTAGATTCTTCCGAAACGACGCATGCGACCGATGGCGTGGCGGAGATGGTGCGTAAGTTGGGGACAGTTTCAGGCTGGATTCGAAGCGAGCGTATGGAACGAGGGGCGGTTGATCTCGATTTACCTGAATCTAAGGTCGTGATGGATGACGAAGGTAGGCCGAAGGACGTAGCATTACGTCCCCGGTTGGCTGCACACCGTTTAATCGAAGACCTAATGATTGCAGCGAATGAAGCTGTAGCTCGATTTCTCGAAGATAAGCATATTGGTGGTCTCTATCGAATCCACGAATCGCCTACCGCAGAAAAACTCGAACGCTTGAAGTCCTTTCTGAAGCCTGTAGGTATCCGGTTGGACGTTAAGTCGGTCAATGAACCGGGTGTTCTATCCGATATTGTCTCCAAGCTTCAGGAGACGGAGCGCGGCGCGGCTGTTCAGCAGTTGGTATTGCAGTCGATGCAACAGGCTAAATATTCGCCCAATAATGTAGGGCACTTCGGTTTAGGTTCATCGCATTATCTTCATTTCACATCCCCAATCCGTCGATACCCAGACTTGATCGTGCATCGAGCATTGAAGGCGTACTGGGCGAAGGAACCGGGATTGCAAGACCTCGACACTGCGGCTTCGTGGACGTCGGCTCGGGAGCGTGCGGCAATGGATGCCGAGAGGGATATCGTAGCACTCGCATCGTGTCATGTTGCGAAGGAACGGATCGGTGAGTCTTTTCAAGCGGTCGTCGTTGGTGTGCACCCAGCGGGGGCTTTTGTCCGTCCAATAGGTTTCGCTGTCGATGGTCTCGTACCGCGAGAGTCGATCGAAGATGCATGGGAAGATGAAGTCGACTTTGATGAGAAACGAATGCAGTTGCAAGGGTATCGTACGCGTCAGGGCATTACTCTAGGTGACGAACTTTCGGTCGACTTGGTTGGCGTAGATATCATGTTGAGACGCATTCAATTTGCAATGACTGATGCAGTCGAAAAGATTCACAGAGAGATCGGAGGCGGCGGGCGCGGACGAAAGTCGGATGAGTTGCTCAGCCGTGCACGCGACCGTTTTGGTGATGGTGAGCGAAATCCCTCAAACCGTCGAGGAGGACGCGGGAAACCATCGGGTAAACGTCCAGGCAGTCGTCCGGGTCAACGAGCTCGCGATGGTGAATTCCGTCGCCGGGACCGCGGCGGTGAAGGTCGCGATGGTGATTTCCGTCGCCGGGACCGCGGTGGTGAAGGTCGTGATGGTGATTTCCGTCGCCGGGACCGCGGTGGTGAAGGTCGTGATGGTGATTTCCGTCGCCGCGACCGTGGTGGTGAAGGACGCGATGGTGATTTCCGTCGCCGCGACCGTGGTGAGGGCCGGGATGGTGGTGATTCGCGCCGTCGAAATGGTGGTCCGGACCGCCCTCATGGCTCGCGAAGCGGCGGACCGGGCCGCAAGAAATCGAATTCTAAAAGTGGTTGGGGCCGAGGCGGCAATAAACCTCGCTCTGGTTCAAAGTCGGGACCGAAGAAGCGCTAAGTTACTGGACCCATTCGCTTTCGCCATGGCTGTTATTCTCAAACTTCAGAACGGTATAGAGGACGCTGAGGCGCTCTTTGAGCGTGCCAGCTTCAACAAGCGTCTGTTTGTCATGGGCGTCCAGCGGCATGTTCATCGCTAGGTTGTTGACTAGCTCCTCGTCGGTCGTGCCTTTCAGCTCATCCCAATGGACACTTAGCTCTCTTTGGTTCGCGTAATCTGTGAGGAGGTCGAAGAGTTCTTCTCGTTTAATCTCCTCGCAGATACTTGGCTGGATGTCTTTTGCGAACCCATCGAGATTGATCTCCACCGAGCGGAAACCCAACGAGTCGACGCCAAGCTCACGGACTGGACGAAAGCGGCAGAGTCCATCGAGGACGATTAGAAATCGGCCATCGGGGAGCTCGCGGAAAGATGTAAGTCGCCCAATGCATCCGACATCGTAGAGGACCGACCGACCGTCGGCCTGCTTCTTGTCGGGTACTGGCTGGATCATGCCGATAAACCGGCCGTGTGAGAGAGCGTACTCGACCATCGCGCGATAGCGTGGTTCGAAGATGTGAAGGGGTAGGCTTGCTCTTGGCAGCAGCGTTGCGCCTGGCAGCGGGAATATTGCTACGCGGTCGGTGTAAGCTTGCAGCTGTTTCCAGCAATGTTGTCCGAGTTGATCCATGGCGTTGTTCATAAACTCCGTATCTCTCCTAAAAATAACGTTTCAAATCCGCATGTCAGGAGCAGATCTAAAATAAATGTAGGAAAAGTAAGTTCTTATTGGAATTACAGGGGTTTATTCTTGGCTCGCGATCACCAGGAGCGACCCACAGTCGCCAAAGTTGACCTCCTCGCATCGAGGATCGGCACTTATACATTCTATATACGCGATAGCACTCTCGGTCGTGAAGACCGAAAGCCCACGCTCGCAGGTATCATCTGAGTTAAAGCCGACATCGACATCGCAGGTCTCAGCATAGTCGACGAGCTCATCGCATTCGTCCTCGATGGGTGACCTCTGTCGAAAGCTAAGGTCGTCGAGGCACTCAAGTCGTCCTCGAAAGTCATCACAGGAAACATCCTGAAGGCAGAGGCCGTACTCCAGCATACTCGATGGCGAGAAACTATTGGCTTGCAGAATGCAAGTTCCAACATCGCTGGCTTCAATTGGTAAGGAACCTGCCAGTTGCTCGGAGCAGCTTTGAGACCATTCGACGATAAGCGAACAGGCGCGCACCAAATCTTCACCTTCGGCTGGAACGAAGGTCTCTCGGCACTTATCAAAACGCGTATCGTCACGTGCAGGACAGCCACCGACCATCACGCAGTCGACCCAGCTTCCGAAAACTTCCTCGGTGAGCCCTACGTCTAAGTTGGTACAAGAAGCATCGATCCCATCAAGCTCGAGCCCACACCCCGCTGCAAAGAGTT
>JAYYQC010000292.1:0-4685 GCA_036128675.1 Myxococcota bacterium
GCCGATGCCCTTGCTGACCTCTTTGTGTTCGATTGGCTGGGCAAGGTACTCTTTATGAGCACACCCGTCGCAGAATTTTTCGCCGACTTTTTCCATCTCCGAGACTGGACCTTTCAGACTTCTTACGATCCAATCTCGAACACGCTTATCAACACCGGACAGCTCTATTGGGCGCGCGTGGAGCTCTATCAAGGACTGAGTATCTCAAGCTTAACCGGGCACACAGTGAATGCATTTAACCTAACCTACTCTTTGGATAACCAAGCGACACAGTATTCATTGGGCCTTGGTTTACAGGCGAACCGCTTCACGGTGTTAGAAAATGACGACCTAACGCCAGCGGGTTTTCGATGGTGCTTTTTGGCAACATATTCCGAAAATGATAATCCCATTGTTGTGGTCGTTGGCAAGGAAGGCCTTCCCGACAACAACCTATATGAGATCACCGCTAGCGGTGAGGAAGTCCTCCGTCGCGATAATTATTCACTCGCACCGAGCCTGCAGGTCAATATTTACCCAAAGTGGTTTGAGGCTTTTGGCGAGAAACTCGCGGTGCATCTGACCTGGGAACAAGAAGCTTTCTTTATTGGTCTTGGCCACGGAAGCCTCCCGGTGGGCCTGACGCTCTCCACGCCTCGCAAAGAGAAGTACCGAGACGACTTCTAGGGGTCTCGAACGAAGATTTCTCGAAGAATCCGCCCCTCTATAGGACCCAAAGTCGGCAACTGAAGAACATGCTGAATGGTCGAGAAAAGGTCGACATTCGCGGTTTCAGTTTCAATCGTAAGGCCTTCTTTTAGCGAGGGACCATTGAGTATCACAGGGGTTAATCGCTCGGTCGCTGTATCGCCACCATGCTTCGTGCCGATGCCGCCGTGATCGGAGGCAACGATGATAAGCGTATTTTGACGCATTGACTTTGCATCAAGTAAGGCCACCAGCGCACCTACCTGACCATCAACCCGTGATACGGCATCAAGGTATTCTTGCGATTGCCAGCCCTTCGCATGCCCGACATTGTCAATTCCGAGAAGGTGGACCACCATCAGAACCGGAGCATCTGATAACGCCTCATCCACATGTTGAATCGTCTCGGAAGCCGACTTCGCCCAATAAGCTACGTCGACATCGGCCGGATCCCAGAGCTTACCAAAATGATTCCACTCATGAACCGCCGCGCTTCGAGTTGATGACCTGCCGCTGCGGCGCAGCGCGGTGAAGAGGGTCGGATATTTTAGGTAGCGACGCCATCTCAACCACCACCATTGATTCGAGTGAATCCCGTGCAGGTCGGGGCCAACTCCGGTTAAAATGCTGGCCCAGTTGGGCGCACTCTTACTCGGCATCACACCGCGGCTTTTCTTCAGAAGAACCCCGCGCAGCTGCAGAGCGTCTAGGTTGGGTGTGGATGCTTGCTTGAGGCCCTCACTTGACAAGCCATCGAGGGCCAAGAGTACCACATGATCGATGCGCGCTGCCTCATGCGTTCGCGGGGAGGCACCTAGCGTCACTCCGAAGCATAAGAGTCCGCTGATCAGCAACGATGATGGAAACATTTGAGTATCCTAGTTGGGGCCTAAGCTCGCCTTTTCCGGACCAACGATACCATGGTCCCTACATCATTCTACCCTTATTGCATCCGGGGGAAGAAATTCTGAGGGCTTGATTGCCAGAAGAGAAGAAAGAGATACCGAGCCGCGACGCTGCTCCCCAATCGCAGCGTCAACGACGCGAAACCTTATCTCCTGACCGCCCAGCGACTGCGGCTCCACCATAATGACCGTGAGCTCTGAAGGGCTGAAATGCACTTTCGACTGTAGAGCGTGGACGAGACCTTCGTGATGGAGGTGGCCATCGCCAAAATTCCACCCCAAGGTCATGCCAGCAATCACTTCGCCCTCCATATAGGTGTAGTCACGAATATCAGGGACCGCATCACGGAGAACCGAGGGCAAGAGTCTACCTTGAAGATGCATGAGTCGGAAGGCCATGATTCGGCTCTTCACGCCTTCAATCACCGCATCGTCGTAAAAGTTGGCCAGCTGGTCATCCAACCAGTCAGAGCTTCCTTTTATCGACTTCAACTTTTTATGAGCATCGCCCTTAAAGAGCCAAATGCTATAAGGCCAGTTTCCTGCATAATACCGCATCGAGAGCAGAAAAGAGACCCGCTCTGGTCTCAGATTGCCGTAGAGCGGGATCAAGAGTCCTGCAACAAAAACAACGATGGTGGCAGCTAGGGATTCGATCTGCCAATCTACCCGTACAGTGTCCGGAGAAAAGACCACAAACGCACCGTAAGCGACGACGAAGTTCCACTCGTTCGGTACACCCATCGGAACGTTGCTAACAATATACGTATGCAGCATCAGTACCAAGATGAGACCCGCAATCGACCAGGATGGGAAAAAGTAGCTGGCAAGCATGACGCAAGGAATACCGAGTTCCAAACCGGTTCCAAAGTGAGAAAACACCGAAGCGAGGGCAGAAGGCCGTAGGTCATCTGGGTACGAGCGGTACATTCGCTTGCGCAACCAGGTGAATGCTAGGGCGGGACTATTGCTTACCATCACCCCAACAACTGTAGGGAAGTGAGAGTTAAGTTTAGAGATCCCCGCCCAAAACCAGAGCGCTAGCTGCATCCAGAGAGCTACCGCAAGCCCGTCATCACCCATTGCAAAGCCAAAGGTCATCACCCAGTAATGCTCAGGCCTAGCCGCAAGAAAGGCGCTCCTATCTAAGAGACCCATGACCGGCACAAGTGCGACCACCGGCCAGAGGACCGAAGGGTCATGAACCGGGGTGAGCAGCGCTGAAGCCAATGACACGATGAGGGCTGTGTAAATAGCTACATCAATCAAGCCTCTTTCGTTGCGTCCGATGATTGGTGCCCCACCAAACAAGGGTGCCTTTAGGGTTCCAGGCCTCATGAAGTAGAGAAATCCGCCAATGGGGGGCACATAGCGGCCGGTCAGTGGACCACTTCCGCACCCGAGCCCAAGGACTTCGAAGAGCATGCTCCACACAATCGCTTTTTCGAAAGCCAGAGGGTGAAGCCACCACTCCGAAAGCGTCTGCCATCCTCCTAGCTCTGGTGATACGCTGCACCAAAGGGTCCAACCCCAGAGATACAAGAACGCTTTGAGTGCATAGAAGAGATAAGCGGTGGCCGGTGTTCCGTAGCCTTGAACGGCCCAAGACTCAGTGCAGAGACGCGCGCGTTCTTGAAGGGGGGCACGCCGCCACTCCTCTGCATCGTAAGGAGGCGTCTGAGGGGTAATCAGGTTCATCCCATAAGTATAGGCATCGTTCGACCCTAACCCAAATGACCGCGTTACTGAGGCCCTGGTTCACGCCAAAGCTTGCAAATCAATGGGTAGAAAAGAAAGGATAGGCACATTGACGGTATCCCAGTTGGTATTCCCTCGATTCCAAGAAAAAAGTCGAGAGACATCGCATAATGAAGCGCCCAGAAAAGCGTACCAACCATCATCGAGCCAATTGCAGCAACGCTATGTCGCGTTTTGGCGTAGAGAGCGTAAACCAAGGGAGCCAGCAGCGAGACCATCCCAAGCTCATAACTCGCTTCAAGGAGGGCGTAGGCGTTCTCGCCCGCGAGCGCCAATCCGAGGCTGACAAGCCCAATCGTGACAACCCCAACCCTATAACGTTTTAAGTTCTGCTGCCCGGGGGTGGGTGACCCAGGCCATAGGTCATGAACAAGGACAGTCGCGGGCGCAAGAAGTGCGCCATCAATGGTGGAAAGAATCACCGACATCAGAGTCACAGAAAGAATAACTGCCATCACCGGATGTAAAGAGATAGCCGCCAGCTGCGTCACGGTACCCGTTTCAATTGTATTTTCCATCAACGAGCCAGCAAGCCCTAGGATGACCGGCGAGATTCCCATGATGAGATAAAGAGAACCTGATAATAAGCAGGCGCGCTTTGCTGTCACTGCGTCCTTTGATGAGAAGACCCGCTGGGCAACATCCTGAGAGGGTATATTTCCAAGAGACCCAGCCGCCACGACACCAAGCCAGCCCATGAATGCAGGCAGGGTATCCATTGGGATAATAATGCGATGTGACTCTGGTAAGGCCTGCCATAACTTCGTGATGCCGCCGGCATACGCAAGTACCTCAATTGTGAGCGCACCTAATCCAACAACGACAATGCCGAGCTGTAGCGCGTCTGTAAGCGTCACGGCCCACATCCCGCCCAGCATTGTGTATGCGATCCCAAGACATGCCACGCTCACCATGGTTAGGGTTGGGTCAATGTCGAAAAAGAGGGTTAAAATACTGGTAAGGGCCATAAATTGAGCCGCAACCCATCCTAAATAAGGTGGGATCATGAGGAAGGCACCAAGCTCTTGAGCCCGACGACCAAAGCGTCTTCCGAAGATTTCAGGAAGCGTAAGGAGCCTCTCCTCCCAGAGCCGCTTCGCGAAAAACATGCCGAAGATAAGCAAGCAAAGGCCCGCACCAAGTGGGTCGAGCGCTGCGGCCTCAAGGCCACTGGCTCGGATTTCATCCGCCGCTGCCATTAAGGTGCCTGCACCGAACCATGTCGCTACAAGCGTCGCGGTGGCCAAAGGCAAACCAAGGCGACGGCCAGCAACCACAAAGTCCTCGGCTGATTGAATCCGCCGACTCGCCAGAAAGCTTATGCCAAGTAAGAGG
>JAYYQC010000293.1:0-9164 GCA_036128675.1 Myxococcota bacterium
GTCAGCTCCAGAACCTCGCACTGCACCGACGATTGTCATGGTCGTCGCCGATACCCTGCGTGCGGACGTCAAGAGTCAGTGGGGAGACTCGACCAATGAGCTTCCACTTGAAAATACGCCGGTACTCGAACGGTGGGAGAACAACGCGATTGTCTTCGATGACGCCGTCACCTCTTCTTCGTGGACGCGCCCTAGTGTGGCTAGCCTGCTCGCATCACTTCGTCCCAGCGAGCATGGCGTGATGTCGAAGACCTCGCGCCTTTCGCCAGATACTTTAACCTTCCCCGAGTGGCTTCAGCAGCATGGCGTCACGACCGGCGCTGTCGTGACAAACTACAATTTGGAACCACGCTTCGGATTCAATCAAGGCTTCGACTATTACGACTATCTGGCACCTAAACGCATCTTTGGAGCTCCTGAGGGGTCATTAAGGCTTGCCGGCTACAATATCATTCGCAAATTCATACTTAAGTTTAAACCCGGTATCCTCGACCCCGACCACTTCTACCGCTCTGGGAAGATGGTGGTGGAGCTCGGGATGGACTGGATGGAGACCGTCCCAAAAGACCAGCCTGCCTTTTTGTGGTTGCATTTAATGGAACCGCACGACCCCTACTTCGGTTACGATGGCTCGATGCACGCAAGGGCCAGCAACCCTAACCCTGATCTCTCAGTCTCTACTGCATTCAGAAAGGCCTACCTCGATCAGGTCGAGGATGTCGACCGAGTCCTTGGCCTCCTTGAGACCGAACTAGAACGTCTCAATATGAGTGCATCAACCACAGTCATTTTCACTTCAGACCACGGTGAAGAGTTTGGTGAGCACGGGGGTTTTTTCCATGGCACCACGCTTTACGAAGAGCAGATTCATGTCCCTCTTCTCTTTTATCATCCGGCCTTTCGCCCAGAACATCGATCCGATGTAGCACGGCTTATCGACCTTGCACCGACCATCTGTGAGACCTTCGGACACGGTCGGTCGCCACAATGGAAGGGTCGTCATCTCTTTGGAACTGACCAGGCGCCAGACTACGTCTGGGCCCTGCAAGACCATCAAGGCAACAAACTACAGGCCATTCGCGAGACCACTGGCAAGAGCCGTAAACTGATTCTCGCCAACCCGAACAATCCTCGTGGACTTCAAGAACAAGAACTCTATGAGTTGGCCCATGACCCGCTGGAGACAACCAACATCGAAGATCAGGAATCGGTTCGAGCACTTACACAAACCCTGGAGGATATCCTCGGTGGTCGAGAAGCTGCACAGGAGCAACTTGCAGCGCCAAAGGACGAAGCCCCGCTGAGCGACGAAGACCGAGCAGCTCTCGAAGCCATCGGTTATATGGAATGAGCTCAGATACTCGGCTTCTGATTCTCGGGCTTGATGGAGCTACCTTTGAAGTTCTGGATAAGCTCCGAAAACAGGTCGCGTGTCCCAATCTTGAAGAGCTCATCGACACCGGTGCCCGCGGTATCCTCGACTCCACCCGTCCCATCGCTACGCTTCCTGCGTGGACTTCCTTTCTCACAACCGCATCGCCAGCCCATCACGGGATCGCTGATATTTTTCTGCGACTCCCGGGCAGCAATCGGATTGAGCCCGCATCCGGGCTGCATCGAGGCGGTCCGACCTGGCTTCTAAACCTTGCCAATCAGGGCCTCAAGGTAGGATGCTTTGGCTTCCCCGGAACCTACCCAGCGGAGAACCACGCGAATCTCGTCCAGGTCAGCGGTTTTGATACCCCAGATGCCAAAGCGAGCGGACGTGGGATCTCTCCAGCTCTCCTTCGTGAGACCATCGATGCACTGGGTGGATGGCACTTCAGCATTTTACCTGAGGACCGTCGCGGAGGCATTGACCCAGATGAATGTGCCGATGCGCTCATCGATGACCTCAAGCTAAAGACCCGGATCATCAAAGAGGTAGAAAAAAACCAACATTTCGACATCTTAGCCTGGCATATTCAACCATCAGATACCATCGCTCATCATGGCTGGGCCTCGTGGGACCGACAGTCCCCGCGCGCGTCCAGTTATCCCGAGAGTGATGCCTTCCAACGCGTCTTCAAGGCTGTTGATGAAGCCATCGCAGAAGTTCGGCAGAGCTTTCAGCCAACGCATATCATGCTGGTGAGCGACCACGGCTTTGGGGGAGCCGGTCAATTTGTCTTTTATTTGAATCGATTTCTCGAAAAGGAAAAGTACCTCAGCTTCCCAAAAGCGTCGCGCAGCCAAGCGTGGTTGCGCAAGGCGGCTTTTGGCGCCGGCAATCAAGTTAGAGCCCACTTCCCTAAATTCTCCAAGCGAGCTCTCGGGACCCTATCAAAGCTGTTGCACCCAAGTATCTTTGCCGGTCTTCGTGGCCAGGCATTCTCTCCGAGCGACGCCATTGCGTTCAGCGACGAGCTCGATTACGCGCCATCGGTCTGGCTGAACCGGAAGTCTCACTTTCAGAATGGGACCTTAAGTGACGAGGAAGCTGATGGCTACCTGGGCGAAATTGCATCTAAGCTTCGGCGGGTGACAACCCCCGACGGTGTTCCCCTCTTTGATCATGTCTGGACGCGTCCGACCGCGAAACGGTTCTCAAACCGTCTCCCTGATATTGTATTGGAGCCCAGCTTCATCAACGGTTACCGGACCAGCTTCTTGAGTAGCAGTGGCCCCGGACCTGTCTACCGAAAACTCGAGAATCGAGAACTCCGCGCTGGTAGAGGCTATGGCATGCCGGGCGTACACCACGCAGATGGCGTGCTCATTCTCAGGGGGCAAGGCTGGCCATGTGCTGACTTACCCAAACTTGGCATTGCAGACGCCGGCGCGATTGCCCTTGGCCTCTACGGAGTTCCAGTTCCGGCTTGGAGTGATTGGCAGCCACCAGCGGACCTTCAAGAGCTGGATATTTGGCCGCCTCAGGTGTCTCAGAGTGATTCCACCTTGCCGGATTCGAGTGGTGCTGCCGATTACAGAATGCCCCAAGAAGTTTGGGAACGCCTCAAGCAATGGGGCTACGTAAACTAATCGATGTAGCCGAGGGCTTTAAGGTCCTCGATCGTATCATCGTCCACCTGCACGGTGGATATATCATTGAGAGATGGCTGCCGTTGCCCACCGATCGATTTGAGCTTCTGCCAAGCAGGGTCTTTCTCAACCATACTCTTACGGAGAGGCTTTCGTTCCCAGGGGTCCTTGCGTAGGTCGAAGTACATCCAGCGGGCATCCTCAAAGGATACCGAGGGAAGCCAAGCAGGGTTACCTACAGTTGCCATAAAGCGTTCTTTGTCGACCGGTCCGTAATACATCACCTTGCGGTGACCTTCGATGACAGCCCGGCGGGGAATTCCGAAATTTCCAAACTCACTCACCACAACTTTATCTTCGCACCGAGGCGCACCCGACACCCACGAGCAACGTCCTTGGTTCCCCAGACGGCCTGGCTTAACCCCCATCAAGCGGCTTATTGACTGAAAGAGATCTCGGGTATCTGAAGGCGTTGCGACCCGAGAACCCGGGTCGAATTTACTTCCCTTTGCCGGCTTAACAATGAGCGGAACGTGTATGAACTCCTCAAAGAGGTGGTGCGCGTGGAGGAAGTAACCGTGCTCTCCAAATCCTTCACCATGATCAGAGGTAACGATAATAGTCGTCGAATCGTAGAGACCGAGCGTTTTGAGACGGCCAATCAATCGAGCGATCTGGTCGTCGGTGTACCGTAGCGCGCCGTCGTAGGTGTCGATCATCCGTTCAATCTGCGCTTGGCTGTACTTACGCTTTTCCCAGTGAGGTGAGCGGACCAGCTTTACGTTTGGGTCTCGCACAAACATCGTCTCGTAGGCACCCGGTGCGTGGTAAGGGTCATGCTGATCGACGGTAAAGAGCCAAAGAAAGAATGGCTTGCCCTGAGTAGATTGCTTGGACTGCTCCAAGAATTGTTCGCCAAGCGCAAACACCTCCGAGGCATTCGGCAGCCCTTTCCAGTTGTTGCGGGTGTCCTGAAACCAATCGAACCCCCGGGAAAAACCAAAGGCCCCGCCCGCATTGCCATTTCCAACGACTGCCCCTGTTCTATAGCCCTGCTCCTGTGCAAGCTCAGGAAGTGTTCGATAGGAACCACTTAGGAGAGCACCATCGGTCTCGACCTCATGCTCCGAGGGCAGGAGCCCCGTCATCAGTGATGCGGTGCTTGGACGCGTCCAATTTGAGTTCGCGTAGTAGCGCTCAAAGAGAATACCCTCTTTTGCCAGTGCATCCATTGCCGGAGTCGTTGGACGGCTGTAACCATACGCGCTAAGGTTGCTCGCCCTCAGGGCATCGATGGTGATGAGAATAACCGACTCCGAAGAGGACCCACGCTGGACGTGAGCCTTCAAGGTGGCACCCAAGGCGGCGGTTGAGGTCAGTAATGAAACCAAAAGACATAAAGTTCGAAACATATACGCTGGGCATCATGGACGGGCTGCGATGTCAAGTCCGTACTGTCGAGAGAACTCGATTCTGTCGCGTTCTGACTCGGACTCTGACCTCCTTGGGGCTTGTATTGAGTCTCTCTTTTTTTGGCCCGATCGGCTGCTCGGCACCAGACGACTGCAACGCGCAATCGAGCGCGCCCCAAATCGTCTACCGGCTAGGTGAAAGCACCCCCCAATGGCTCGATAGTCCCTTTCCAAGTGCGCATTTCCAGGATGCGGATGGTTTTATCGATTGGGAGACTTTACCCAATCCTTACGGTGTCGAACTTGTAGATTTTTACCGAGATATTGCTCAGGAAGAAGTAGCTGGAGCAGGGCTTACAAGTCCGGCGTTCATCCAGTTCACCCAACCTCTCGACCTGCGTAGCCTTCCACGCGGCAATACCGATGCAACCGTCAGTCCGGAAAGTTCTGTCTTCCTCGTAGACATCGACCCTGAGAGTCCTGAACGAGGCAGCCTGATCCCTTTTCGATGGACCTGGAACTCAGAGGCAACACCCTTTCTGCCAAGCTACACGCTCTCCGTGGCACCCAGCTGGGGCCGACCACTTCGACCAGACACACTCTATGCGTGGGTGTTCACCCGCGCGCTTCGTGCCAGTACAGGCGGGTCGATTGAGCAAGCTCCTTGGAGTCGTGCGCTACTCTCCGACGCCCCAGGAGACATCTGCACCAATGCTGCACCTGTTTTAGAAACGGGAGACGTAGATTCCCAACGCCAAATGTTTCGACAGTGGCTTAAAGAAAGTGGAAGGCCAGGCGACTCGATTGCCGGCCACTTTACCTTCCGAACCCAGCCACTCTTTCAGGACCTACTCGATGCCAAACAATGGCTGAAAGAAACCGATGAACCGCCCGGATTTTCGGACAGCTATGGCGTCTTTGAAGAGGCATCCTTTAAAGAAAGAAGCTTCCAGTGGAGCGTTAGTGAAGCCATCACATACCGTACAGTGAGTACCACCGTTCGATTACCAAACTTTCAGGAAGGGACTGTTCCGTACAGCCGCGATGGCGGCTTTTATCGAGAAGGTGGAGCATTAACTCCCTATCGCTTCGAGGATGTTCGAAGCTTTATCTCGTTCCCGTTAGATGAAGCGCCCGCCGATGGCTGGCCAGTCGTCCTCTACATCCACGGAACGGGTGGTGATGTGGCTTCGGGCCATGCCTCTACCGCCGGACGCCTCGCGGCTCAGGGCTTCGCGATGGTTTCTATGGAACTTCCACTGCATGGCGCGCGTGCCGAGGGCCGCAGCTTTGATATTGGTGTCTCGACCTTCAACTTTCTGAATCCTTCGGCAGGCCGCGCCAACTTTCGACAAGGTGCGATCGATATCCTCAGCTTTCTTGAGGCCATCAGCAAAGGGCTAACCATCCCTGCTGACGTCACCGGACTTGAGAACCCGACGAAGCTACGCAGTGGCGCACCTCACATCTTCGGCCATAGCCAAGGCGGTTTGTCTGGGGCAATTGCGATGCCCTTCCATGAAAGCCAGCAAGGTTGGGTTTTATCAGGCGCAGGCGGCGGGCTCTCGATCACGCTCCTCGAGCGTAAAGACCCGGTGGATTTTGAGGCACTGATTCGCTTCCTGCTCGAGTTCAATGAAGAGGACGAACTCGATCCATTTCATCCGATTTTGGCACTGATTCAGACTGCTGTAGACATCACCGATCCGATCCATTTCGCAAGACGTTCAGCCGAGCTTAGTGAACAGCCCAATGTATTGATCACAAACGGATGCTGGGACGCTCAGACCCCTTTCAAAACGACGGACGCGATGGCCCTAGCCCTCGGTGCACCACTGGTTGAACCGATTTCGCGAGAAGACAACCCCTTCGAATCACCCCTTGGTCAGACGTCGACCAACCCGGTACCTCGAGATGGTCGCCTCGTAGGGTACGTGGAATGGTGCGAAACCCTCTCCCGCGACGACCACTTTGTCGCGTTCAAAAGGCCTCAAGCCATCGAGGCTACAATGTACTTTTTGAGGGATACGGAAGCGGGAGCGCCCGTTATTGAGAAACCGATAGAGTCCGACCTGCGCTGAAAAGTGCGCTAGGAGCCTCCCTTACGGAGCAGCTCCATCTCCCCCTTTACCTTCCTAAGCTGATCGACCAGGCTTCGCTTCGAATGAACACGGTCCCGAAATGCGACTGCCTTTTCGACGAGGTCCAAAAGTTCTGCGAGGTCGCCACTTTTGGTCATATAGCCAAAGGGACGGTATTCGTTGATAATCACGAAGGGGTCTTCGAGGTCCTGGAATGCCGAATTAAAGATAATGGGCATATCCGGGTCACGCTTTCGAATCTCTTTGTAGGTCCAAAAGCCATCGCGGTCGGGCATCTTGATGTCCAAGATGACCACAGAGGTCTCCTCAGTCATCATATCAACCCCTGCAGGACCACTGCTGTAAACATCGACCCTGAATTTTTTGTCGAGGGCGAATCTCAGTGAGCGTCGAACTGCGGCGTCATCGTCGATGACGACAACGAGAGGTGCATCAGGTCCCGCACCTCCACCACCGGTCGGCTCATCATCACCTAGCAACTTATCGATATCATCGAGCACGCGGGGCTCCTTCCTAAAGCTGCTTAAGCAGCGCCTTCTGATGAATGTTCTTCGTCTTCACTAACATTCGCCTCTACTCCCTCGTCCGGGTTGCTCTCGGCAGCCCGCTTCGAATCCCAAAAGGTCAAGGTGAATGTCGTACCTACTCCTACATCACTTTCGACGCTGATGTCTCCATCATACAGTGATACCAACTTCTTAACCATACCCAAACCTAAACCCGTTCCGGTTTCTGGCTTCGTCGAAAAGAACGCGGAGAATATCTTTTTTATGCTCTCAGGTTTGATGCCAACGCCATTATCAGAAATCGCTACTTTCCATCGCGTTTGATGAGGTTCAACCACCACCCCAATCTCCGCGCCAGAAGAACCCTCGTAGCGTTCGACCAAAGCATCGCGCGCATTGTTAATGAGATTTTTAAAAATTGAGTAATACTGAACTTCATCTCCGGTCATCATAGCAACTTGCGGTGCCTCAACGTGTATCCGGATATTGTTTTCATGAAAGTCGTCCTCACCCTCATCGACAATCGTGCGAATCAGTGCGGCAATATCGACCTTCTCGGTTCCCTTCGCAGAATGCCCAAGCTTCGAGTACTGCATGATCTGTTTCGTGATAGTCAGTGCACGCTCAGTGGACTCCTGAACACTGTGCATGACTTGGTCGATAGACTTCGCATGACGGTTGATGGTCTTAAGACCATCCATGAAATTCTCCATCGCACCAGCTGAAATACCCTCATCCTTCACCGCGGCATGCAGGTTCATCAACGCCTCACGTATCCGTTGGGGCGCACTCTTACCTTCCACGTCTTTGCGTTCCTGCCCAAGGGTCCCCATCAACATCATGTTCGGACCAGCAAGAGCGTTGCGCATTTCATGGGCAAAGCCACCGGCCATCTGGGCTTCGGTCTCTTCACGTTCAAGTTGAACCGCCACCTTCGCGGCCTCCCGCTCGGCATCCAGAAGCATCGACTGAGCAAGCTTGAGTTCATGCGCTTGCTTACGCAGCATTTCTTCACGAATAACCGCTGGCGTTACGTCTGAGATCTGAACCATGCAGTGGCGTTCCACCCCAGGGATTCGGGTCGGCTTGATCACGATGATCTGCCGCATGAGCTCCTTGGTTTGTCGAAACGGGCGATAGAGCGGGAACTGTGCCTTATTAAGCGTATGGGAAAGCAGTGAAGGCATGCCATGCTTGAGCGAAGAGCCAATGGCTTTCCAGACACGGGTATCCTTTAGCTCTGGAAATACCTCATCCAAGCACTTGCCCAAGGCTTGCTTCCGAGAAACCCGAGACGCCTTGGTCATCCAGGCGTTCCACATTACGATGTTTAGATCCTTATCGAGGATCAGTAGCCCACTCTCGATGTCATCGAAGCAAACGCTCGCCAGCTCACCAACAATATTGCGCTGTTCGCGGTCGCCTCCGCCATCTCCGGTCACAGAACTCACGATTCCACCCCCAGAAACCTCTCAACCAGAATCAAGAAAGAATCCAAACTCTCCATGTCGAGTAGAAAGGCCAAAAAGCCCCGGATATCTCTACCTTGAATTCTAAAATCCATCTTCAAAAGCATCACTCCGCCATTCACATCTTCGGGTGTGGCAAACGAAAGTGATGCGTCTGTCTCGATATAATCGGGAAGCTCTACGGTGATCTCTTCCCCAAAGGCATTCGCCATGCCGCCGACACACGCGTTGAGAATGACATTTCCAATTTCCAACAGTGCTTCTTGTTCGAGAGCTCCCAACGAATCGAGCGGGAGCGTGTCTCGCATGACTTCACGAACGAGCGCCATTGAACGACGCTTAGGAATCAGAAGGAGAGCATCTCCCCAAAACTCACCGACGAAGCGTTGTCGTAGGACTGTGATCTCTTCGCCGAACTGGGCTTCAAGGTGCGCTTGAACGCCGTCAAATGTGACGAACTCAAGATGAGGCACCGTCAATTCGACCTCTTGCTCTACCATGTCAGAAAGCGCGGCGGCAGCACGCCCCACACCGATGTTTAGAAGCTCGGTGATAGCGTCTCTCTGTAGAGGTGAAAGATCCAAATTACGACCCCAAGCACTTGTCGATGAATTCGCCAATCTTTTCTTCAGTGATGGGTTTAGCGATAAATTC
>JAYYQC010000294.1:0-9133 GCA_036128675.1 Myxococcota bacterium
GGGAAGTGTAGTGAGCCAGCTAAATGCCAAACAGTTGACAAAAATCGCGCTAACATTAGCGCCGGTTATCGTATTCGTATTGCTCGGATTTTTGCTCGCGGGAGCAGGTGAAGGAGCGAGCGAAGCAGAAGTCGACGCCGCCTCTTCGGCCTCCGGGTTCGTCTTTCTGATGGGCCTCATCGGGGTTATTGGATCTGTGGTCCTTATGGTTGTGAAGCCAGGCCCCCTCGGCGAAGCCGCCGGTGATGGCGGTGGTGGCGGTACTCAGAATCTCGACGCAGTTCTCAGTGCGCTTGGTCGTGGAGATATCGAGGGAGCACTAGATCTCGCCCGGGATGCAACCGATGTATCGGCTTCGATTGAGAGCGGTATTCGTGGACTTGGTGCGGGTGGTGGTGGCGCTGAAGTGAAGCAAGCTGCCAATGATCTCCGCGGTTTTCTGGAAGAGATGGGCTATTCTTTGAGCAACCTCTCTGAGCTTCTGACAAACCAATCGGCGGCACTGGGTGAGTTGAACTCCAACGAAGAGTCGAATCGCCAGTTCTTCCAAACTGTGAGCGAGAGTGTCGAGCACCTAGGTCAACGCTCTGAAGACAGCGCATCCAGCATCATCGAAATGGTGACGATCAACAACGAGGTTCGCGAAAACATTCACAACCTCTCGCTCAGCCTTCAAGAGACAACCAGTGCGATCGAAGAGATGACGTTCTCGTCGAAAGAAGTTGCCAACAACATCGAAGAATTGAGCACCGCGGCCGAAGATACGGCGGCGGCCATGAATCAGATGGATATGGCGATCAACCAGGTTGAAACCAATGCAAATGAGACCTCGAAGCTCTCCGAGACGGTAACCAGTGATGCTGAAATCGGTGTGAATGCGATCAAGCAGACCATTCAAGGTATCGACCGTATTAAAGAGTCTAGCCGGGTAGCGGCAGACGTAATTGGTAATCTGGGCCAAAAGATTAACGAGATTGGTATTATCCTGAATGTTATCGATGACGTTGCAGAGCAGACCAACCTCTTGGCCCTGAATGCTGCTATTATTGCGGCTCAGGCGGGGGAGCACGGTCGTGGTTTTGCCGTCGTTGCCGATGAGATTAAGGCGCTTGCTGAGCGTACCGGTGGTGCGATTCGTGAGATTGCGGATTTGATTAAGTCGATTCAGCAAGAATCTCGAAATGCCATCTCGGTTATGTCTCGCGGTGTTGAGGATGTCGAGGATGGGGTTCGCCTTGGACACAATGCGGAGGATGCGCTGCGCAATATTGTTGATAGTGCCAAGCGTTCAACCTTGATGATCCAAAACATCGCGCAAGCCACTGTCGAGCAGGCGCGAGGTTCTAAACAGACCAACAATGCAATTAGTCGTATTGCAGAACAGGTTCAGCAGATTGCACTCGCTACTCAGGAGCAAGCCAAGGGTGCCGACCACATCATGTCGATGGCTGAACGCATTAAGGCGATTACTCAACACGTCGAGCGAAGTGCTGATGAGCAAAAACGTGGTGGCTTGGCTGTCACTCAAAGCATCGAAGCTATCCGCGAGCTCGTCGAAGGCCTGCAAAGTGGTCACGGTACTCAAGTATCTGGCTTCGACCAGGCTGGACAAGCAGCCGTTAATATGGCTGAAGTTGGCGGGCAGCTTCTCGGGGTCAGCCAGTCCCTCAGCCGTCTTGTTGCCGACGCATCAGGCACTGTCGATCGATTGGCCCCTCGCGAGTAAGGCATATGCGCGCTTACGAGGTAGGGTATGTTCGGTCTTGGCATCGGTGAATTCGTTTTAGTTTTAGTTGTTGCTCTCATTGTCTTAGGTCCCAAACAGCTTCCCAAAGTCGCCCGTCAACTGGGCCGTGCTACCCGGGAATTCAAAAGAGCTGCTCGGGAATTTCAAAACACGCTGTCTGAAGTTGACCTCGACAAAGAGGTTGAGGAGTACAAGAGTCGTGTTGCCGACCTTCAAAAAGATGTCGAGAAGACCCTCCAAGAGCCTGATAAATCACCCATTCCGACCTCTGAGGATGAGCCATTTAACTTAGAGTTACCCGATGGTGTTGTGTCTCAGGAAGACCCGATCGATTCATTGCCTCCAGTGACCAGCGATGCGGTGAGTAAATCAGAAGAGAAGAATTAGAGATGGGTGGCAAACCGGTTGATAATGAGGGCCTCGCAACCATGGGATTTGTGAGCCATCTTGCTGAGCTGCGACGGAGGCTTGCATACATTGTTGCGACAGTTCTGGCAGCAATGCTGGTTGCTTTCGGATATGCTGAACTTCTTTTTGAGATCCTTAAGGCTCCACTGGATTCAATACCAGACCAAAAAATGATTGCCCTCGGGCCTCTTGAGGTATTCATAACCTATCTGAAACTTTCATTGGTAGCTGGTATCTTTCTCTCGGCTCCGATGCTGCTCTACCAATTTTGGGCATTTCTCAGTCCCGGACTTTATGATCATGAGAAGAAGTGGGTTCTCCCTTTCGTCGTTTTGGGAACCGCATTTTTTGTGAGTGGCGGCCTATTCGCCTTTTATATCGTCATGCCGTTGGGTTTTGAGTACCTCACCGCGATGGTTCCAGAGGCTGTCGTTCCGCAGTACTCGGTAGAGATCTACTTTAATTTAGTGATTCGACTTCTATTGGCCTTCGGTATCGTTTTTGAGACGCCATTGGTGATGTGGGTTCTTGCTGCAGTCGGCCTTGTTTCGCCGGAGCGTTTTGCGAGCTTCCGGAAGATTTGGATTGTCATCGCGGTGGTCTTGGGGGCTGTGCTGACGCCTCCCGACCCGTTCACGCAGATGATGATGGCTTTACCTTTGGTTGGTTTTTTCGAGCTTGGGATATTAGGCGCGCGGTTTCTTTATAAAGATAAAAAGGCGAAGGCCTCCGCTTAAGTGACGAGTCAGGCGAGAGAGGGCCTATAAGCCGAGTTCTGTTCATGAAGGCTAGCTTCACTTGGTCATCATTCATCTAGGCGCATGGTTGCTCATACGCTCGAGCTGCCTACCCGGACCTAACCAGCGGATCACTGGCTGAGTTACCTCGTAAGGTCCCTATTTGGCATTGCACTGGGTGGGGTTTACCTTGCCAGCATTCGTCACCGAAGCCGCGGTGCGCTCTTACCGCACCTTTTCACCGTGACCGTTAGACCCAAGGGTCTCAGAACGGCCGTCTGTTCTCTGTGGCACTTTCCGTCGGGTTACCCCGCCTGGCCGTTAGCCAGCACCGTATCCTATAGTGCTCGGACTTTCCTCTCGTACCAATGGTACCAGCGATAACCCGGCCCTCTCTCGGAGGAAGGCTCTATCAGAGGAGAAAGAAGACGACAATTAGCGACGTGCGTCGAGCGCAAGATTGGCCTGCTCATCGGCGGCCTGATTCAGGTGACGTTTGACGTGTTCAAGCTCGATGCGATCGAATTTCTTGATGATTTCTTGTAACTTACCGAAGAGTGGTTTCAAACGTTCGTTCTTTACACGGTAGGTCCCATTGAGTTGTTTGATCATCAACTCACTGTCAGCACGTAATCGAACCTCTCGGGCCCCGCGCTGGAATGCGTCTTCGAGCCCTAAGATTGCTGCGCTATACTCGGCTTCGTTATTGGTCCCCGTGCCCAAGAAGACACCGGCTTGGGCAATGACGGCACCATTGATGTCCTCGATGACCCATCCGGCGCTTGAGGGGCCAGGGTTCCCTCGACAAGCACCATCCGTATAAACGACGACTCTCTCGGGGCCGCTGGGCTCATGACTCACTGAGCGTTCTTTCGATACTTTTGGAAAGAGGCTCTCAAGTTCTGGTTGGGTCCAGCCGAGAGCTAGGAGTTCACGCTGAATCGGTTCCGACTCGGCAATGTCTTTGATGAGACGCTCAATTGCTCGATTCATTTAGGCGGTTGTAGCTTCGAGGCTCTCTTCGTTGGTCTCAGCAGGGATTTCTTGAGGGATATGGTTCTCAGAAATGAGGAAGCGTAGGCATGATGGGCAGGTCTCAATGCTCTCACCCCGAAGGATCGTATTGTAGAGCTGAGGGGGAAGCATCATGTGGCACGCTTGGCAGGTTCCACCGCTTACAACCGCGAGGCCTTGGCCGCGTCGTTTCTGCCGAACTTGGTCGTAGCGCTTCAGAAGTGACGGCTTGATGTCAGGACTAAGCTCCGAGCGACCTGAACGTAATGTTTCAAGTTTTGTGGCGAGCTCGTTGCCAGATGAATCACTGCCCGACTTTTCTTCGGAAATTTGGGAGCGAATGCTCTCTAGGTCAGACTTCGTCTGCTCGAGCTGGCTCTGGTGCTTTTCTTTGAGCTCCCAGTGCTCAAGGATCTTCGCTTCGTTGTCTTTGGTGACGCGACGAGCATTCTCGGTCTCGCGACTCAAGGCCTGATACTCGCGTTGGTTACGGATATCGTTGAGGCGATTTTCCCACTTTTTGATCTTCATCTTGTCGGCTTCGACAGTCGCCTCAAGATCTTTGGCGTCTCGAGCTGTGCGTTCGACATCGATACCGATGGAGTTCACTTGGTCATTGAGCTCTTCAGACTTAGTTTCCAGTTCCTGGAGCTTTTCGAGCAACGCAGATTGTTGGTTCTCCAATTCCGTAATTTCGGAGTCAATCTGTTGAATTTCATACAACTTCTTTAGCTGCTCAAGCACGCCTGCGCCTCCAGTCACTGTTTTGCATAGTTGGTGGGCCCACCAGGGCTCGAACCTGGGACCTATCGGTTATGAGCCGACGGCTCTACCAACTGAGCTATAGGCCCACGCACTACGCGTTTCACTCGGAACATTGTCCAAGTTGTCGAGGCACTAACACGGGTATGATTCATTGGCAACGATCACTAGCGCCTCAATTGAGAGAGCAAGTGTCTACGCTGTAATTGATGTTCTTGTTTCCGACGAATCAGCTCCTCCACCGGGTCGCCATGGTGCTCAGCTTCGGCGATTTGCTGTTGAAGGCGCTCAATCGCCACTTCTTTATGTGTCACTTGAAGTTTTATTTTTACCGCTTCGAAGGTGCTGTCGGCGCGTTCTTTTTGTTGGACCTCGCCTGCAGTCTTCGCCGGCTCAATCGATAAGAGGCGTCCTCGGAGTTTCGGGTCCATGTCTATGCTTTGCATGGCTTCTTTCAGCTCTCCCTTCTCCTCCGCGAGCTTTTGCAGGAGTTCTTCGACCGCTTCGGTGTATGCGAATTGGCTGAGCTCGTCGAAGCGCAGTTTAAGCTCGGGGTAGAGGCAGAGCTCTTCGAGACAAGCTTCTTCGGCGAGCCGTCTTCTCCGCTCACCGGTCGAGAGAGTGGGGGCGCGAAATTCAAAGCCCTCATGTTGGGGTGCGCTCTCAAAGGCAGGCATGTCCGGCGGAGGGCCTTCATTGAATTCCGGCGGTGGTCCATCTTGGAACGGTGGAAAGTCGCCGGGAGGCATCTCTGCGGGTGGGAAGGGTGGGGGAGGTCCATCTGACTGCGCCGTTTTGGGTTTGCGCTTGGCAGCCTGCACGGCGGTCCTAATCTTCTCGGCCGGGAGACCGATTTCTTGGGCGACTTCCTCGATGTAGAGGTCGTATTCGAGCCCGCCTCCAATCGCCGCGATCAGTGGACTGAGCCGTTCGAGGGCATTGAGCTTTGCCTCGACGCTAAGGCTTCCGCCCTCTTTGAGCTCGGAGAGCGTAGCCTCTATGATCCCCTCAGCACTCTCGAAGGTTGCTTCAAGCGCCCGGCGACCTTGAGTACGCAGAAGGCTGTCGGGGTCTTCTCCTTCCGGCAGCCCCACCACTTTGCATTTCAGTTTCTGCTCGAGGAGGTGTTCCGCCGCTTTGTAAAGACCCCGTTCACCTGCACTGTCTCGGTCCATCGCGAGAAGAACGGTCTCGGTGAATTTGCTACAGAGCTCAGCGTGCTCTTGCGTGAAAGCGGTGCCAAGCGAAGCGACCGTGTTGGTTAGGCCGACGCGATGGCAGGCAATGACGTCGATAAAGCCTTCGACTACGTTAAGGGATTTGGTTCGACGCATCTGCTCTTGGGCACGAGACCAGCCATAGAGTGTCTTTTTCTTCTGAAAGATTTTTGAATCTCGGGCATTAATATATTTGGGGCCGTGCCCGTCGCCGATACGTCTCGCGCCAAACGCGATAACCCGGCCTCGGCCATCTTCAATCGGGAATACAAGCCGATTTTCGAAGAGGTGTCTGGAGCCATCTTCGTTCGTGAATCCTGCAGCTTTAAGTGCTTGTTTTTGGAACCCGGCTGCCTCGATGCGTTGGTAGAGCTCGGCAGTGGGGACGCCGAACCCGAGCTTCCAGTGATTGGCTTCGTCTGCGGCAATGCCACGCTCTTGCAAATAGCGGACAGTGTTTTGAGCGGCAGGGCTTGAGAGTCCCTGATGGAAGATGTCACGCACGAGTGTTGAAAATGCGATAGCACGTTCTTCTTGCTCCCGAGCTGCTTTTTTCCGTGGATCTTCCCGAGTTTCGATTCCTATTTCGCGCGCCAATTCAGCTTTGGCGTCCGGAAAGCTAAGCCCCTTGAATTGCATCAAGAACTTGATCACATCCCCAGAGGCTTTACAGCCGAAACAATGAAAGAATTTTTTGTCTGGGATTACCTGAAACGACGGTGTTTTCTCGTTATGAAACGGACATAGACCGACGTGGTCTTTACCGCCCTTACGCAACGAAACAAAGCGGCCGATATATTCAACGATATCGATTTCATTCTTAATCCGCTCAATTATTGGATCAGAGCCCATAGTACTTTGACGCCCTCGTGTTGCAGCTTTGATGCATTTCGTTCAGTGGGTGACTCATAAGATGTTCCAAGTGAAGATTAAGACAAGCATTTAGGTCTTTCCTCAATGGCACGCCCTTTGCCCCTGAGTATCCAAACCACATTTTCAGGAGGTATGCCATGGGCAAGAAAGATGACAAGCAACGAACTCTGGAGAACACTGTAAAGGCTATTGAAAAACAGTTTGGCAGCGGTGCCATCATGCAACTGGGAGATAGGCCCGACACCAAGCTTGCGGCTATCTCACTTGGCACACTTGGTATTGATGTCGCGCTGGGGATCGGGGGGTTACCTCGGGGACGGATTGTAGAGGTCTTTGGGCACGAATCCAGCGGTAAGACCACCCTTGCGCTCCATGCGATTGCAGAAGCGCAACGAGACGGCGGTCTCTGTGCATTTGTGGATGCAGAGCATGCGTTGGACCCAGTGTATGCTCAGGCTCTTGGGGTTGATCTCGAGAGGTTGTGGGTATCGCAACCAGATTCGGGCGAACAAGCCTTGGAAATTTGCGAGATGCTCGCGCGCAGTGGAGGGGTCGATTTGATCGTCGTCGATTCAGTGGCAGCGCTGGTGCCTCGCGCTGAGATCGAAGGGGAGATGGGCGATGCGCACATGGGCCTTCAAGCGCGTTTGATGTCTCAGGCGCTTCGCAAGCTGACCTCGGTTGCAGCAAAGACCGACTCTACAATCCTCTTTATCAATCAAATTCGTCAGAAGATCGGCGTGGTTTTTGGAAATCCTGAAGTCACGACTGGGGGAAATGCTTTGAAATTTTATGCGTCGATGCGTCTGGAGGTCCGACGAATTGGAGCGATCAAAAAAGGCGATTTAGTAGTTGGAAACCGTGCCCGTATCAAAGTGGTGAAAAATAAATTGGCCCCTCCATTCCGAGATGTTGAAGTCGATATTCGATTTGGCAAAGGAATCGACCATATCGCTAATTTATTGGACCTTGGGATTGAGCACGGTTTTGTCGACCGCACCGGTGCTTGGTACAGCTATGAAGAAACAAAGCTCGGGCAAGGTCGTGAGAGGGCAGTCGAGTATCTGGATAGCCACCCGGAGCAACTCGCGAAGTTGCATCAGTCAATTTGCCGTTCTATGTGGCCTGAATGCGTCGAAGCTGAGGCTGCTGAGGCGGCCTAATAGGCAATACACGACGAGGGAATGCGCAGCATGGGCACGACATTAAAGCCATTGAGCCCTGAGGCTCTTCGAGCAGAGCTGACCCATGCGTGGCGCACTATTTTTCTCGTCTTGGCCGCATTGTGGATCGCAAAATCAGTAGGCGGCGGCCTCTTGGGCACGGCGCTGGCAACGGTTGCAATGGGGCTTCAACTCTACCTTCCGATTCGGTGGTTGCACCGTACGCTTCAGCCTGATTCAGTCATCGGTTGGCATCGTCGGGGGCTCTCCCAGGACCTCAAACTGGTGGCTGTCATCTCGTTGGCAACATTTCCACTTTACGCTTTGGGACATGTCTGGGCGATGGAAAACGCGCGCTCTCTGATGATTGAGCTCGGCTTCTTTGAATACGCCCGCTTTATCCCGAAGCGCACTTGGTCTTTTGAGGTGTGGTCAATTCAACTCTTTGAGGAGGGTCGAGTTTTTTGGCTAGCGGAACGCAGCGCTACCCATCTCTTTGGTGTCGCGCTGCCGGAGGAGACATTCTATCGAGGATTTCTTTTAACCGTTTTCCAGAGTGTTTGGGTTCCGACGACCACTGTTTTTGGGGTTCGCTTTGGAAAAGCTGCCATCATCACAAATCTCTTTTTCGCTCTAGGACACTTTATCGGAGAGTGGAACCCATTGCGCTTTGGTCCGTTTTTTCCTGGGCTCATTTTCGCATGGTTGTTCAACGCGACCGGGTCCATTTGGGGAGCGGTGTTATTTCATGCACTCTCAAATGTTTTTGGAGAAGTTCTAGCGCTTGGATATGCGACGTCAATTGGCGGCTGATTTGAAAGAAGTGTGGCCCCGATGATACGGTGGGGACGCCGCGATTCAAGAGCGAATCCACCAGCGAAAGGACACGCATGCTGTTGCCATGCCCCGAATGCCAAACGGTCTACAATGCGGAGCCTTCGGTCTATAAACCTGGAATGGCTTTTCAGTGTGTCTCCTGTGGGGCTGTCGTTGTAGTACCCACGGAGATTGAGGCCGCTGACGCTGAGGCCGCCGAGCAATCTGAACCCGATAGCTCAGAGCCTTTAGTCGACCCATCCCTTCAATCTGGTGAGCCCGAAGCTGCCACTCCAAGTGAGGTTGAGCAAAGCGAGTCGTGTTTTTTCGGTATATATATTACGCAACCCCCCGGTGTTGGATTTCCCCACCCCCCCCTGGGATTTTTTTCTTCAT
>JAYYQC010000295.1:0-10000 GCA_036128675.1 Myxococcota bacterium
AAGCAGCTATCGCTTTCCCCACATTCGCAAATGCGTGATTGAGCGCTACCCGTTCGTCATCTGAAAGAAGCTCCCAATTTTCTTGCCACGCTGTTGGTGGGTCTGACGCCTCGGGTGCCGCGAACTCTAATGGGCCGTCCAAGACTGCCGGATAGGAACCAAAGAGTTCCTCGTAATACGGCGACAAGACTTCATCATCACGAATTCGACGCAGCAAGCTTAATCGGTCGAGAGCCATCTCATTGCGGTCCTCGATCGGGCTCAGTGCCTGCGCCCAAAGTGAGTCGCGCCTACCATCCCAATAGAACCAGCGCTGATAGCCAAGATTCCAAAGGTGTGGCGCGTGCCGGCGTGTGGGCTGCAAGAGTCCTGTAGACGTTGTCTGGCCGTCACCCAACCCCAACTCTGGGTCATGACAGCTGGCACAAGATACCGTCTGGTCTTCGGATAAAAGTGTGGAAAAATAGAGTAACTCACCAAATGCTTGCGCACGGGGATCTTGTGCCACTCGATTTGTAGGGTCCTCTGGTGCACCGAGGTCCCAGATCCGCGAGCGAATTTTTCCGAGTTCTTCTTCAGTCCAGGACTCAACTGGCAAGGGCTCCGCCCCACACCCGCACAAAAGCATTAGAGCGAGAAGACGGGAACCAACCAGTCCTAGTGTGAAGTGAAGGTCACCCCTCGGCACACTCGTAATCAACTGTTGCATCTGTGATTGTTCCATCGACATCGATACTAAGGTCCAGTTTCCAAGTTCCAGGCATGTGCAGATTGATTCCTTCGATGAGGTACTCTCCGGTCGCTGGAGAGCTCACGGCAGGCTCAACGTTCATACCATGACCATGATCTGGCATCGTCGCATCAAAAGTCAACGCACCGTCGACTGCCCCGCCCGCGCTGTCTGACACATTCACAATGAGCGAGAAGAGCGCGTTCAAGGGCATCATGCTTGGCTCCGAAACGAGCGTGAATGTGAGTTCTCCTGACGAAATACTCGCATCTCCCGTGCACATGCCGGTTGCATCGGAGTTCTGCTCACCGTGATCATGGTCGCTGTGGTCATGGTCATCGCCGCAGGCAACAAGACCGAAAACACAAGCAAGGATGAACGATTGAAATTTAGGTCGAGCTTTCATGGGTATATCTTTCAGTCGAGATAATTTTCGGTGGGCGCTTTTGAAGATAGCCGAGGATCCCCTATGCGACAACCAAGGAATCTAGCTCTACACATCCTGGCAACATGTTATTGCTCACGGGCGACGTGCTTTTATACTGAACCGATGCTAGGCAATTCAGCGAGGAGTCGTACATGATCACCCATTATCACGCTGAAGGCGTACTTGCCGTTGATACCCACTATCTGAGACCCCGTCTCGATGCGTCTCATTTAATGATTCGAGACGGCCTGGCGGCCATCATTGATTGCGGAACAAGCTTCAGCATTCCTCATATACTGGACGGCCTGACCGCGAGTGGTTTGACGACAAATGATGTTCAATTTGTCTTCATTACGCATGTCCATCTCGATCACGCCGGCGGCGCAGGGCAGCTCATGCAAGCACTGCCGCAAGCTGAGCTTCTTGTGCACCCACGCGGTGCGCGTCACCTCATCGATCCAACAAAGCTCTGGGCCGGTGCCACGGCGGTGTACGGAGAAGAAGCGATGGGACGCCTCTATGGCGAGATGGTCGCGGTCCCAGCTGACCGCGTCGTCGAGACCAAAGACGGCGACACATTTCAACTTGGCTCAGCCAGATTCGAAGTCCTTCACACCCCCGGACATGCCAAACACCATCACGCACTCTGGGAGCCGACGACCCGATCCATATTCACGGGCGATACATTTGGACTGGCCTACCCTCGCTATTCGACGGACAAAGGCCCATTCATTTTTCCAACAACGACACCCGTTCACTTCGACCCACAGGCCATGCGCTCTTCCATTGAACGTTTCATAAACCTTGAGCCGAGGGCCGCCTTTTTGACGCATTACGGACGTATCCAGAACATCAAAAGGCTCGGGAAAACTCTCCTGCAACGGCTCGACGAGCATGTCGAAATCGCCGAGAGCGCCAAGTCTCTCAAGGGTACAAAGCGGCATCAGGCGATCAAAGCAAAGCTAAAAGAGACCCTCTTAAATTCGCTGTTCTCCCATGGCATCCTCGAAGATCCCACCCTATCTTTGGAGTGGTGGGAGACGGATCTAGAGCTAAACGCCCAAGGGCTCTCACACTGGCTCGAAACGCAAGGATAACAATGGCCGACAACGCCCAATGCCAACTATCGGACCAGCCACCACCCGAGGAGTGGTCCATGGTCAGCCAGTTTCCCCATCAGGGCGAAGCAAAGCCGATCATCTTGTGGGATGGAGCGTGTGGCCTGTGTTTCGAGAGTGTGCTCTGGCTAAAAAAGCGAGACAATGACCAGTTCATAGCCAGTCCGTTCCAGCTCGCCCCGAAGCCTCCAATGACACCCGAGCTCGCCCTTGCATGTGAGGAAGCTGTTCACATTATTCGCCCAAGCGGCGAGGTCCTCAGGGCTGGGCGGGCCGTACTTTTCGCACTGACAAGCCTGGGGTATACCAAAAGCACCACAATACTGGGACTGCCCCCCTTTATCTGGCTCGTGGAGATCGGTTATCGAATGGTAGCGCGTTATCGTCATCGACTAAGCCACTGGATTCGCCCCATCCTGAGGCGAGGTGATTAAGCGCCGAGGGAGAAGAGATGCTAGACATTCGAATCATTCAAGTGCGCAACGCGGATGACCCGATGCTGGAACACGAACTCGATTGCATCACCCGCCGATGTGAACTCGCACGCGGCCCCGTCAGACTCAACCTCGCGAATGCCATCACCGACGAGGCCACAGAGCACTGGCTCGATGGCCAGTCCGCCGTGATTATCGGTGGTTCAGGTGCATACAGCGTCTACTCCCCTGAAATTAAGCACCAAGTAGCTCAGCTCTCATCTGTGATCCAAGCCTGTGCTAGACGTCGGCTCCCGCTCTTTGGCGTCTGCTTCGGGCACCAGCTGATAGCTGAGAGTTTCGGTGGATCAGTCAAGCCAGACCCCAAAGCCTCTGAGATGGGTACCGTCGAGATGTCGTTGGCACCTGACGGCGAAAAAGACCCTATATTTCAGGACCTTCCTCAGACATTTGAAGTTCAAAGCGGCCATAGTGACTCGATTGTTGAGCCGCCAACGGGTGCAGTGGCGCTCTGTCACAACGACGTCGGAGCCTACCAAGCGTTTCGGATGAACGATCTCCCCATTTATGGCACCCAATTTCACTGCGACCTCACCGGAGACGAAGCCCGCGCGCGCTACCTAGCGTACCGTGCTGAAATTGCCGCCAAGAATGGCTTCGACCGAGGAGACGCTGACATTTTTCGCCCAGGCGAAGACGCAACCACTCGGCTCTTGGCGACTTTTTTAGAGAAAACCGCCCTTTAATTCGCAAAAGATTCCACTCAAAATTTGAAGCGATGGCCGATTCTACGTAGTCTTATACGTAGGGTCGATGTGTACTCGTATGGAGCCATGAATGAGCTTGAAATTCTTCAGTCAGTTTCTTCAGATCGAAAAGCTCGTATCTCAGGAACATCTCGATGAGGCAATCGCCCAAGCGGGTGTCTCCCATCAGACGCTCGGGGACCTGGCTCAAGCACGAGGCTTCCTAACCGACAAGCAAGCTGATGCAATCAATAAAGAACAGCTCAAGCTGGACCTGCCCTTCGGTAGACTCGCCCAAGAGCGCGGCTTCCTAACCGAAGAACAGCTGCAATCTCTGCTCAATGAACAGAGCGAACAGCACATGAAGGTTGGCGAAGCTCTGGTGAACCTCGGGCATGTCGGCCGTGGTGATATGGACGATATCCTTTCACGCTTTGCGGAGGCTCAATCTCCAAACGAGGCCGAACTTAAGAAGATTCTCGGCACACTCTCCGAAAACCGTGTTGCCAACTTCCTGTTGAGTTGCTTCCCAAAAATGACGATGCGGCTCTCGCGACTTCACGTCAAAGTCGGCAGAGAAGTCTCTCTCGATGAAGGTACAGGCGACTATACTGCCACGATCAACCTTGAGGGTGACGATGCGGTTTGCATGGGTCTGTCGACCGACAAGTCTTTCGCACGAACCATTATGGCCGGAATGACGCGTATAATGTCGGGTGATTCTGAAATCCTCTACGGCGAAGATAAGGAAGATTTCGAAGACCTCCTTGGCGGCTTCCTCGATATCATTGGCGGACACGCAGTCGGTGCACTCGAAGGCGAACGCCTCGAGCTTGAAATGGGCACACCAGAGTTCGGTAACCTACTCTCAGGGGGCCTCGCTTTCGAGCTCCAATCAGTCGCAGGCAAAGCGACGCTCTATCTTCGCTCACTCGAAGCGTAACGTCGCCTGAACGAACGCAGCGAAAAGTACTCCAATAGCGCCCAACCACTGACGCCAAAGAGCGCCACGGCTCCCATTGCCCAAAATGCGAGGCTGTCCCCATAGACGTCGATGCCCTTGCCAACTGCCGGAGCGGCAACGAGGCTTGCGATATCCCAAAGCCCGGTGAATCCAGCCATTGCACGGCCCCGCATCGCTTCAGGAACCCGCGTCATCAAAGAGCTTACCAAAATCGGAAAACAATATCCGTGCCCGATGCCCGCGAGTCCCCCTGCTACTGTCGCCATGACCCATGATTCCGCACCGGCCATACACCAAGCTGCCCCCACGTACGCGGCCGACGCTGGTACAATGAAATTGTGGTTACCAAAGCGATCCGGCAACGCGCCGCCGCCCAACCGCACCGCGATGGCTGAAGCCGCATAAGCGACCCACATCCACACCGCACCGTCGAGTCCTCTCGTTTCCGCAGAAACCAAGGCGTGCACGAGGAATGCCGAGACCGTTCCTCCGAAAAATGGTGTCATCCACCAAATACTCAGTGTGTCGAGCGTGAAGAGGTCTCGAAGTCGAACCGTTGAGGCAGAACTCTCGGATTGCTCCTTTGGCAATGAAGTACCTCGGAAATCAAACCCCTTCGCAAAGGTCAGAAGCGAACCTAAAACACAAAGTCCCAGTACCGGAAAGACAAAGCTTATTTGCTCAGGGCTCTCGGCGACGTAATCCCAAATCGGATTAAGAGCCAATGGTAATAACCCGGATACACCAAAGATCGCTGTGCCCTCGGTTCGTCGTTCCTTGGGTATTAGGTCGGTAGCAAGTGCAAAGTAGCCCGTAAAACAGACACCGGCCCCAATGCCGAACAGAAATCTCGCGCCATAGGCAACCCAGTTAACGTCCTCGATAAGCCCCATTGACATCATTGCACAGGCGAGAATCGTGGTTCCGACCATCAGGGTTCGAACCTTGCCCCAGGCGTCGAGAGCCCATCCAACGATAGGGCGAAAGAGCAAGCCTCCGGCGGAGCCAGCTGCCATAACCCAGCCGACCTCCTCCCTGCTCGCTCCATAATAAACGAGAAGCACCGGCAACATTGGCATCGATGAATAGCCGAGAGCCTGGGCACCATGTCCAAACATGAGACGGATTAAGCCACCGTCCAAGAGTTTTACGTTCGACCTACCGACGCCATTCGTCATATTGCGTATGCCTCATTTCACGCCGATATTTTGACCGGTACGCTGAGCGAAAGTAGGGATCTAGTATCAGAATTGCAACGGCTCGATGGAGGAAGTCGATGAAGACTCTAATTATTGGTACAACTCTCTTCGCACTCAGCCTTGGACTCTACCTAACACCCGCTCCAGACAAAACATGTCATGATGTAGGGTTTCAGCTTGAGGATAAGCTCGCCGGTCTGACCAACTCTGCACAAAACCTTCGTATTGGCTTCGAGCAAAGCTGTGGCCTCGCCCAAAACGTCGCCCTTACACATGGTCTAGAAACGCTCGTCTCCGACCGACTCGATCATTGCTCCTCTGCACTTGAGAGTGAGCCTTTAATCGTAGAGGAGCTAGAACGTTCTTGTGCTATCGGCGGATTCTCAGTCGCGGCTCGACTCTGATACGTGCCGACGAAGCAATGTTGCGTAACGAGCAACCTCAACATCAGTGATACCCGCCTCTTCCAAGGCCCCCTCTAAATTTAAAACATAGTCGATATTGGGACCACTCTGACCCTTGGCTCTGAGCATAACCTCAACCGTACTCTTGACGCTCTCATTGGGTACACTGTGGGGATTGTCAGGTAACGCTATCCAAACCCAAGCCTTCGTTGTTCGCCCGCCTACATCAAGGTCGAGTCTGCACGCGCAATAACCGCCCGACTCTCTGTCCTCGAGGTAACGAAAGACTTCCGACCATCGTTCATCGGCAATACGGTACACCCGTCCACGGCATTGCGCCCCAAGTTCCTCGCGTAGGGTTAGGACTCTTCCTGGGAAGTTCGGTGTACCGCGGTGGTCAGGTGAAGCTTGGGAAAAGGACCGAGACCATCCATAAAGTGTCGTAAATTGCGACTCTAGAAATTCAAATCCAGGTCTCCATATAAGCGACCCGTATCCGAATACCCATTGACTCACAAATCAACCAATCGCCTGAGGAAGTCCGACTTCCGTTTCTCGGACCAGCATACTGACGACTTCCTTCAGCGCTTCTTCTTGGGAGGCGCCATTCGCAATAGCAGTCTCAAAAGCTCGAAGCTGCCAATGCGCACTCGTACCACGCTCAAGAATAAGTCTGAGATGATTCACTTCATCTTCGCATTCAAGCGCGACCGCATCTTCATAAATCAGATCCAACATCTCATTTAAGAGCTCGCTCCAAGGAATGACTTTACCTTTGCCGAAATCGACCAAGCCATCATCCAGTCCATACCGTTGTGCTCGCCAACGGTTCTCCTTGATCAGACTCAACGCGTAAGCTCTCCAGCGCTGATTCTCTGTTCGTAAACGGATCAGCCGGCGAGCCAGACACACATAAAGCGCTGCAACAGCGACTGCATCGTCGATATGGGTACAAATATCTGAAACTCGCATCTCCAGAGTTGGGAATCGCGCATTCGGACGTAAATCCCACCATAGCTTGCTCGTATCGCTGACTAACCCAGCATTTACCATCACTTCAACGTACCGCTCGTATTGGGCGAAACTCTCGAAATACTCACCTAGCCCCGTCCGTGGAAGTCGATCGAAAACGCTCAAACGATAACACATGAGGCCTGTCTTCTGACTGTCCCAAAACGGTGACGAGGTAGAAAACGCAAGGATGTGGGGTAAGAAGTATTTCAGCTGGTTCATCAGATCGATGCGTAGCTCAGGGTCTTCCACACCAACGTGAACGTGCATGCCGCAAGTGACAAGCTGTCGGCCAATACCTTGAAGCTCGCTAGACAGCGTAGCATACCGCGCCCGAGAGGTAGGCTTCTGATCAGCCCAGCGCGCAAAAGGGTGAGTTGCAGCCGCAATAGGTGCAAGCCCATGACTGTTCGACACGTCACGGATTACCTGACGCAGGTTCCCGAGTTGTTCACGCACATCTTGCATCGAATGACAGACTTTTGTGCCGACCTCGATCTGACTCCGCATCAACTCAGGCGTTACCTGATTCGGCATACGGGCTTCGCACTCGCTCAAGAGTGTATCAGGCGGATCATCGGCCAAATCCATCGTTTTTGTATCGACGAGGAGATACTCCTCCTCCACACCGATAGTCATCGTCTCAAGCGGATCTCGATACATAATTTCCCCCAATCATGAATCACCTCGTGCAGAGGTCCCCTATGACGCCGCGTTTTTCAAGAAATGGGAGGAATAGCAAGCCAATTTGTGACTTAGGAAGCTTCACCAACGCGTGCTTGGTTCAATCTGACCATGCGCTGCTCTTCAACTGCCTCAAAGCGTCGCATCCATGAAATAACCTTGACCACGTAATCCCGCGTCTCGTCATAAGGGATTGCGTCAACGAATGCAGCCAGGTCTTCCGGTCTTCGATTAAGCCAACGTTGCACAGCACTCGGACCGGCATTGTATGCAGCTAAGACGAGTTCTAGATCTCCGAAGCGATTCTGGAGCTCCGACAAGTATTTCACACCAAGCATGACATTCACCGAAGGCTCGAGAAGAATCGAAGGGTCCCAGGGCTCACTCATCGGAACCCGCGCAAGATACTGACCAGTCAGTGGCATAATCTGCATCAAGCCGAGTGCGCCTGCCGATGACTCCGCCTTACTGGAAAACGCGCTTTCTTGCCGCATGACGCCCATCACCAACGATAAGGGTACGCCATAACGTCGTGCCGCTCGCTGAGCCAGGCTACGAAATGACGTGCGCATCGAACGCTGATGCCATTCGAAGTTATGCCCAGAATCAATAAAACGCTGCCTCTGAGCCCGGTGGAAGAATCTAGCCAGGCGAGGCGCGTCGGCATATTGCGCGAGCTCTCGGGCACGAGCCAACTCATTTGGACCTGCGAAACGGGCAAGTTCCCGTCGCCACTTTTCCAAGGTACTCCGTATATTAACGACATCGCTTGAGAGCTCCCGAGCGTCTAATACCCGAAAGAGCGCCGCAAATTCCCACCGTTGAAACATTGGATGGAAACCGGGTGCTTGTTCCGGAGATGCCAGCTGCTTTTCGGCTACATAGGCCCGATATGAGGTTGGAAAGTAGGTGATACTCACACGGCCGAGGTCTTCAGCCTCGCGTAACCATCCACATTGGCGGTAAGCGACTTCGAGGTTCTCCAGGTGTTCCGCGATCTGGCGGGGCCATGGCTCCAATTCGAAACTTCGCCTCAACACCATGCCCGCAGCACAAGGTCGCTGGTTTGCCAAAGCCCGTAGGCCCTGACGACGTAAGCGTCGTGCGTTGGTCGCTCGTTCGTGTAAGTGAGGGATGCTATCCACCCAGTGGCCCACTTCGCTTCGAGTCACGCTGAGTGATGGCGTTGGGAGGTTCTGCCAAGGAGTCGGCCACGCGTCGGTCTGCACGGCGCTTGGGTGTAGAAACGCACCCCGACCTTCCGCCTTCATGAGGTGGCTTGAGAGCCCAGCTATCAGCGCTGTGAGGCCTATAGATAGACCAGTAGTTATGACACGCTTCTTCATCATAATCGGCAGTTTGCAATAACGAGGCCAAGTCTGACGCGAGGCCTACACCAAAATCATTGGCTATTTTCGCGAAGAGGAGGACGCAGAGCGCGTAAACCTCTTCGCACTTAAGACCCGAATGTCAGAGGCAACGCAATGCGTCAATTCTTTCCAAGCCCAATTCTACTAAAATTTTGCGCACGATCGCGCAAGGCTTGAACCCATTCCTGATTGTCCAGGTACCATTTGACCGTCTGCTCCAGACCATCGGCAAAACCAAATTGAGGTTTCCAGCCGAGTTCATCCTTAAGCTTGGTCGCATCAATTGCATATCGGCGGTCGTGTCCGGGACGGTCCGTAACGAAAGAAATGAGTCCCTCGTAGGAAGTGCCATTGTCTCGAGGACGCAATCCGTCGAGGAGCTTGCAGAGCGTTTTTACCAGCGAGATATTGGTTTTCTCTGCGTCGCCTCCAACTGTGTAGGTCTCGCCGTTTCGGCCGAAACACAGAACCTTCCAAATCGCTCGACAATGATCATCGACATGGAGCCAATCCCGAACATTCATCCCGTCGCCATAAACAGGTAGAGGCTCCTCTGCGAGTGCCTTGAAAATCATGACAGGAATGAGCTTCTCAGGAAATTGATAGGCGCCGTAATTGTTGGAGCAGTTACTCAGGGTCATCGGCACGCCAAAAGTGCGATGCCAAGCTCGGACGAGATGGTCGGAGGCCGCCTTGGATGCGCTGTAGGGACTCGATGGGTCATACGCTGTAGCCTCATCAAAGTAACCTGTATCCCCAAGCGATCCAAAGACCTCATCGGTCGAGACGTGATGAAATCGGCAAGGTACGTTGCGTATCATTACCTGGTCCCGAAATGCTTCTAGGAGATGGTAAGTGCCCATGACATTCGTCTGAATAAACGCACCAGGGCCATCGATAGAGCGGTCAACGT
>JAYYQC010000296.1:0-10000 GCA_036128675.1 Myxococcota bacterium
GACTCTCAGCTGCAAAGTGCACGACGGTATCAATTTCATGCGCCGACATTGTCTCTGCGACAAGCTTTGCATCACAGATATCCCCCTCCACGAAGGTAAACCGCTCGGGATACGACGCATCGAGTCCTTGAAGGTTCGGTAGATTCCCAGCATAGGTCAGTGCATCGAGGACAATGACCCTGGCGTCAGACTCTTCCAAAATAAGACGCACAAAGTTGGTCCCAATGAAGCCCGCTCCACCGGTCACCAAAATCGCAGTGGGTTGAAATAACTGTGCTGTCGCTGTCATGAGATCAGCTCCTCTCTATATTGCTGAGCAAATTGGATGACACCGTCTTCCCAGGTTCCTAAATCATAAAGTCCCAAGCGGTCAAAACTGCGCGTATCAAGTCGGCTATTATGAGGCCGAGGGGCAGGCCGTGGAAACTCCGCGGATGAGCAGGGTTCAATTGGAACATCGTTCAATCCCAAACTATTGAAGATTGTACGAGCATAGTCGTGCCAGGATACCGCTCCGGTTGGTGCAAGGTGAAAGGTTCCCCGCACGTTCGACTCGGCAAGCGCCCTCAAGGCGCCGGCCAAGACCTCGGTATTCGTCGGCGCACCGATCTGATCTGAAACCACGCGCAAGGGCTCAGAGCCACCATTTCGACGCGTGCCGAGGCGCGCCATCGTATGGAAGAAACTCGGCCCCCCAGGGCCATACAGCCAGCTCACCCGAGCGATCGCGTGGTCCTCAAGTGCATTACGGATCTCGTCTTCACCCGCTTGTTTACTTGAACCGTAGACATTGAGCGGACTCACCGTGTCCTCAGGCTTCCACGGGCTCTCTCCTCCACCGTCGAAAACATAATCTGTCGAAACATAAACCACGCGGGCCCCGACCTCATTGGCAGCTTCAGCGATGTGACGTGTCCCATCCCGGTTCACAGCGAAAGCAAGCTCGGGGTGCGTCTCGCATGCGTCAACGGCCGTCATTGCTGCTACGTGTAAGATAACATCTGGTCGGTGAATCTTAAACCAGCGTAAGACCTCCTCACGATTGCAAATATCGAGGGACTCAGAGGGTGGTAATGCTTGCCATTTTGTTCCGGAAAGCCTGGATATCGAGCGCCCCAACATGCCTCCCGCTCCCGTCAGTGCAATTGTTCTCGACCCCATTTCTCCCCCGAATACAACGGCCCCGCTGCTGATTTCCTAGGATGGACGTCTCACTGAAATCATGGCAAGTGAACCCCATGAAATGTGCAGCCTTACAGCTCAACCTCATTGTTGGCGACTTTGACGGTAATGCCAGAAAAATTCAAGCGGCGGTGGAGTCCGCAGCCGACGCCGGTGCTGAACTCTGTGTTACTTCAGAACTCGCGATTTGGGGCTATCCTGCCCGTGATCTTTTACTCAACCCCGGTTGGGTGCAGACAAGCCTTGATGTCTTGGAGCGACTGGCCCAGCGTCTCAAGCATTTGCCGCCAACGCTCGTCGGCTTCGCGAAGAGACGTCCCAGCGGACTTCCGGGTAAGCCGCTTCAAAACGCTGCAGCCCTCTTACGCGACGGTCAGGTCGAAACTGTCTTTGCCAAAAGTCTCTTACCCACCTACGACGTCTTTGATGAGCATCGCTATTTTGCGCCAGGAGACTCGGTCGAAACGTTCGAACTCAACGGAAAGACTATCGCAGTCACAATTTGTGAGGACATCTGGAATGATGGCGAGTTAAGCCGTTGGAGTTCATACGCTGAACGTCCATTGGACGCGCTTGAAACAACACCAGTCGATCTCATCGTGAACCTCTCCGCATCACCTTATACAATTTCAAAACACGCTATCCGAAAGCAAATCGTTTGCGACCTAAGCAAAAAACTGGGGACCCCCATTCTGTATGCAAATCAGGTTGGCGGAAACGACGACCTCCTCTTTGATGGTCGCAGCTTTTATGTGGACGCCAAGGGCGCATACGGCCCCGAAGCAAAGCTCTTCGATGAAGACCTCCTCATCGTAGATATCAGTCAGAGCAACGAAAACCCACATACAGGTCTCAATGAATCAGAGGAACTCTTCAAAGCACTAAGCTGTGGTGTTCGCGACTACGTTCGCAAATCAGGATTTTCACGCGTAGTCCTTGGCCTATCAGGTGGCATCGACTCAGCCCTCACCGCCGCAATTGCAAAATACGCCCTCGGTGCCGAGAACGTCCTAGGTGTCCTCATGCCTTCTCCGTATTCGTCTCAAGGAAGCATCGACGACGCGGCGGAGCTCGCGAATTTCCTAGGACTCAAAACGATAACCCTTCCGATTAAGCCAGCGATGGCCGCTTTTGATAAAATTCTAGAACCTGCATTTGATGGACTCACAGCAGACACCACAGAAGAAAATATCCAATCGCGCATCCGTGGTACCCTCTTGATGGGCCTTGCGAACAAGTACCGGTCGCTTCTCCTTACTACCGGAAATAAATCCGAGCTTGCCGTTGGCTACTGCACTATCTACGGCGATATGAACGGAGCCTTGGCGGTCATCGCGGACCTTCCAAAGACAAAGGTTTATGCGCTCTGTGAGTGGATGAATGAAACCTTAGGACCAACCATCCCAGTCGAGACGATAACGAAACCACCATCGGCAGAGTTACGCCCCGATCAAAAGGACAGTGATAGCCTTCCCGATTATGATACGCTTGATGCGATACTCTTTCGCCTCGTGGACCAGCACCAGTCATTGGACGACGTCATATCCGCCGGATACTCTGCCGACGATGTTCATCGCATCGCGCGACTCTTGAAAATCAGCGAATTCAAACGCCGACAAGCAGCCCCTGGTCTTAAAGTTACCGACCGAGCATTCGGGACTGGTTGGCGTATGCCGTTGGCGAGCCGCGAGCCCGAACGATGAGCTCGCCCTATACGTTAAAGGGTAGCCGTCAGGCCTATGATGGTAAGTTTTTGAACGTTCGCGAAGACATGGTCGAACTAAGCAACGGGCATCAGTTCACTTATGAGTTGGTCGAGCATCCCGGCGGCGCAGCAATTTTACCTGTTGACGCTCAAGGCAATTGCCACCTGGTTAAGCAGTATCGACACCCAGTTGAAGCCGACGTCATTGAAATCCCAGCTGGAAGAATTGAGGCAGACTGCAATGACCCATCTGAAAACGCGATTCGAGAATGCATTGAAGAAGTTGGTTTCAAACCAGCGGATATTAGAGAACTCGGTTTCATCTACCCTTCGCCCGGGGTTGTCCAAGAGGTTATCTATCTCTTTCTAGGACAGAACCTTGAGAAGACAGAGAAGAAACCCGACGCCGGCGAAATTCTAGAGACCGTTGTGATACCGTTTGAGAAGTTACTAGCAATGGCGAAAGCCGGCGAAATAAGCGATGCGAAGACCGCCCTCGCAGTCATTCGCGCCGAAAAGTACCTAAGTTCTCATCCCTAAATGGCGCCGCTTGCGTAAAGGGCTCCTCCAATGAGAGCCGCAGCACTGATCACAGCCGCGGCAATTTTTGCAACCGACCAAGGACGTTCACCCTGAACTTCTCCCGTCGCGCCATTTACAACGACGTGGTAGGTCTTCTCATTGTAGCGATAAGCGAGCGACCAAGTAGGAAGAAGCACATACTTATAGGTCACAGCATCGAATGCACTGTCTAATTGATGAATCCGTTGCCGGTCTCCACCAATACGACGTTTGACCTCATGGCGAATGGCCTCATCCATTTCTCGCCGCGCGTCTGTAAACGCGGGCTCCAAATCGACATCGTAAGCTTTTGCTTGTTTCCCAGCTAAGAGTGCGCCGCTATATGGAGAAAGCTTCTCAAAGGGCCATGGCTCGAGCTTTCGTAAGAGTTCTAAGAACTCATCCTTAATGCCCGGAACAATCACATCGTCAAAGAAGCGCTGAAAATTCCCGCTCACGTTGTACCAACGCGTTCGTGTCTCAGTTCGCTCATTGTCCCCACTACCTACTCGGACTGTATAGTCTTCGCCCCGCTCGCCCCGATAATGTGTCGCGGTCATCGCGTCAAAGGTCCAGAAAGGACAGTAAAGGCCTTCAAACCGTCCTTGCACTCCGCGTTCTTTAAACTCGGAAGGCGCAAACCAGCGTGAACCGACCCACTCTCGTAGATTACCACGTGCAGATTCGCGGTCGATTGAGAATGGTAATACGCCATCAATGGGCAGGCGACTGCCGCCCTCGACAGCCGTCGCATTCTGCAGCGGCGCACCGCAATAACCGCAAGCTGTACTGATTTCACCGTTGTCGAAAAATAGCTTACTGCCGCAGCCTGCACATTCAACCTCGGCCCCCGCAGAGGACTCGACTTCTTTCGACCTAAGCTCACGTTGCTTTTGAAGCCCTGCCATAAAATCACGCTCGGTCACTTCACCATCGACCGTGATTGATTTCTCAAAACCACAATGAGGGCACTTGAGAGCCTGTACGCCGATCCCGAACTCAAGATCTGCACCACATCCCTCGCATGGGAAATGACGTGTCTCGCCTGACTCTGACATGAAAGCTTTCTCCTTTGGTCAGTTTCTACTCTGTGGGCCCGGGCGCTGGTGGAGGTGGCGGAGGAGGAGGCGGGGCTGCTTGAAAGACGCCGGCCAATGCGGGAACGGACTTCGCAGGTGCCCACGATGCCATACCTTGGCACCAGACCAGCGAATCACCATTGATCTGCCCTGCCTGCGCCCCAGCTTGCATTTGCTCAAGACTGAAAGGTCCCATGGTTTGACCGTTGGCGGTCACGTGAAACGCCATAGCGGGCGGAGGCGGTGGAACCGGTGCTGCGGCCTGAGGCTGCATCGCACCAGCCATACCGCCCCCCATCATTTGTCCAGCCATCAACATGCCCATGCCAAGTCCAACCCCTTCTGAAGCACCACCACTCGGATTTTCAGCCGCAGCCATCATCGCATTTGCGCTTTGAAATTGCTGAAACTTATTCATGTCGCCGAGAATGCCCATGCTGGAGCGCTGATCAATTGCTTTCTCAACCTCAGGTGGCAGGGAAATATTAACGATATTTAGCTCGGGTACTTCGAGGCCGTATTCGTCATCGATCCGCTCACAAACGTACTCTTTAAGCCCCTGCGACAGTTCGCGATACTTAGAAGCGAGGTCTAAGGCGGGGATGCTCTTTTCGCCTAGCATATCCGTAAATGACGACACGATAATCGAGCGAAGAAGCGTCGTGACTTCTTCAGCTTCAAATTGCCCATCGGTTCCAACAAGCTCGGTCAACAAGATCTTCGGGTCGATTGCTCTGAGGCTATAAGTACCAAACGCCCGTAATCGAATGGGTCCGAAGTCCGCGTCTCGGAGCATGATCGGATTCGAGGTTCCCCACTTCAGATCGGTCAGCTGGCGGGTGCTGACAAAATACACCTCACACTTAAACGGGCTATCAAAGCCGTAAGGCCAGCCCTGTAAGGTACTTAAGATCGGCAGGTTGTCTGTCGAGAGGGTGTACATACCCGGGTCGAAGATATCCGCGATCTCCCCCTTATTGACGAAGATTGCTTTCTGTCCCGGGCGAACAATGAGCTGAGCATTGTTCTTGATTTGATTGTGGTAGCGCGGAAAACGCCAGACCAAAGTATGTTGAGAGTCGTCGATCCACTCAATGATATCGACAAATTCGCCTCTAATTTTATCAAAGATACCCACGTGAGCCTCCAAGTGCGGGGCCTAGCCCCGTATTACACGAGAGACTCTATCGAGGGTCAGCCTGAACTTCAATTACTGGACGTCACCCACCGGCTGGCCGGAAACTCTGACAAACCCTGCACTACCGCCGACTCCACGGGGATCCAGCCCCAACACGACACCCGTATCGAGATTGTAAAGCGCGCCAAGGTCGATAGATGTTGCGGGGATACTACCAACGATCAAATTGGCGAATGGAAGGATAACGACATCTGCCATCATTGCATCGACGATGCTTTCGACCGGTGTTGCATCAACATTCACCCATGCACCAGACTCGACGTCTGTGATGACTTTACTCTCGCGTGTACCGTCAAATACGAAGCCCCAAGTGTCTTCGAGGAACTCAAGCTTTACTGGCAACGAAGCCTGGACGAAGGCAGTGACAGCCCCCTCAATCTCACCACTGGTTGCTCGCCCACTGACGCGGAAATCAGCGATTTCTAGACGAAGACCATCTCCACAATCGCTTACAATCATTGGTGCATACCAAGTTGCAGTAGCGTTCAACTCACCCACCTCGGTCTGAGTTTGGAAAGGTAGGCCGGCGCGCGAGGCGATAAAACCAGCATGCAAGGTCTGGTTCAGTAAGTCTAAATGCTGATTAGACTCCATTGGAATCGCAGTATCCCAACCGCGAGACTCCGCAATTTCGCCATAACAGTTATCTCGAAGTAGGACACCAGGGGTTACCCGAGCATTTTGACGGGTACCGACAATCGATGTCGCAAAACCGGTCTCGACACCACCACTGGCCAACCCAGTAGTCGCAGCGGAAAATTCAAGTGTTGAAATCTTCGAGCGGAAGCGAAAATCAGGATTGGTTCCCCCCAAGAGTTCTCCGGGTAATACAACCGGAGTGTTATGTTCCATCGCCATAATAAAGTCTTTAACAACCTCGCCAAGACTCAGAGGGTCTAGAGGGTTGAGAAGCAGAATCGAAATAGCAGGCTCCATGACTGACTGAAGCTGATTCAAGGCTAAATTTGGTACCCCGCTCAGGACGGTATCGAGTCCCTGCGCGACCGCTCCTAGTTGCAGGTCAGGGAGGTCCACAATGAAGAGTCCATCAAGAATGTTGATGGCACCAAGTGAAAGTTCCAAGTTATCGATTAAGCTGAGGTCAATTTCTGAATCAAGGAAATCTACATTTCCATTGGTTAAATTTACCTGAACACCATCAGCAGTTGTGAAGATATCGAAGCCGGTATCGAGTTGCATTGCTTCAATGGTAAGCCCTGAATCAATTGCACCATAGGGTTGTGGGTTAAGGGCCGCTAGAGGCGCGTACTGTCCTGCGTTATCCGGGCAAACCGTATCCCATGGAAACTGCGGCGCGAAGCCAGGTGCCAAGAGGCAGATTAAATCCACTGAGTCGATAACACCAAAACCGGGTATTTCTGCGCTCAGTTGGATATCAGTGAATCCCAATTGAGCCGTTACGGTAGCCTGCGAACGAATGCCGAGTACAAAACCAGGAGCGTTGCCTTCTGGCCCGATGACTACAGTCGAATCCAAGCCACCATTTCGAGCGTCCAGGCGGAGGTTCAAGCTGTTGAAATCAAGCTCTTCAAGTTGCGAATTGAAATTCACAGAACCGTAAAGCTCAAGATTTCCCTGAAGGGTAATGGTCACACCACCGATATCCTGAGATGGAAATGAGACGGGAAAGCTTTGCCGTACAAGTTGAAGGTCTTCGTTAGCAAGTATTGCACGGGCTCCGAGCGCGTCTGCATCCAATCCGTTAAGGATAATTTCTCCGACCGTTGCTAGGTCATCAATTTCGTCGCAGACATACACGCCATTGACGGTTTGACACGGATGGTCATAATCGTCGAATGCCTCCTGGCCCAAACGGAAGAACATTCTATCTTCGAGCGTGGCATCCTCGAGCTCAGTTTCGTTTTCCGGATGTACGCCATAAGCAGACGAATGGTAAAAGCCGTGGGTTCGGGTTGCTGCATCCCCTGCCAATGAGCGCGCGACAAGTTCGACAGTGTTTAGGCCATGTGTTGCCGCAAGTGGGAATTCAAAATCGCCGTCTTGCTCTAACTCGACACTCACGCCGTTGACGGTGACACTCTCCAACCCAACGCCATAATCAACAACACGACCCAAGACAGTCACATTGTTTTCACCATCCAACTGCTCTCCACGGGTCGGATAATCGATATAAACTTCTGGTGCGTCCTGAGTACAATCCGCGGCGCATCCATCGCCATCGACCGTGTTACCGTCGTCGCAGACCTCTCCAATCCAGGGACGATCGTCTAAGTAGCCGTCGCCGCATTCAGATGGAATACAGTCGCCTTCAACACAGATACTGTCTGGCTCACCCCCGATACATGCATCTCCATCGGCCGCGGCGAGATTTAAACAAGCCAATCCACCATCACAAAGATCGACGGTACATGGGTCGGAATCGTCACAATCTAAGTCCAGTTGGCAGACTTCAACCACGCCCGTGAGAGAATCCTCGGCGCAGGCTGATGTCAAAAAGACTAATAAAGTCAGTAAACTTACGAGAGATGGAGAGCGGTATCGCATAGTGGCTGCCTCGAAGAAATGATTTGACGCGGTGCGTCTGGGTTCTTAGGTTGTCCTACATACGCGCACACTCTTCGTTTGGCTAGATCTCTCTCCGATTTTATCGTGCATATTCAAAGGTGTAGAAGCGCCAGCTATTACTGCCGTGATTATCTACGTGGATGGTGAGTGTCTCTGCCCGATGTGCATCCTCCGGTACGATGAACTCTGATTGATAGACGGTAGCCTCGGCAGGTAAATCAACTTCCATCGACCAAACAGGAATACCGTCGAGTGCGATCCCAAGCTGTGCTTTGGAGATCTCCGGTTTCACCAAAGGTAAATGCCACAGAATAAACGTCACTGTGTCACCTCTCTTCAAGACACCCTCAGTTGGATGTGAGACGGCGGCTCCTGAGCATTCAGACGTCTCAACCTCGAGGAGCGCAGCGTCGCCAGTCCCTTCAACTCGCCAAGCTAGCTCGGCACAGCTTCCGGATAGGGTCTCCAATCGGTCTGACCACGGATCATCGGCTTCGCTCGCTAAAACCCAAGCGCTATGATCGAGGACAATACCCTCGCTTGGCTCTGGTACCGGCGTATCGCAACCCGCGACGAGCACAAAACTGAAGCCAACGAGAAGTGACCTCAGCGCTGAATCCAGTACATTAAATCTGGTATATGGCTGCCTATCCACCCAGCGACCTTTCCATGCCCCGTAACAATCGACTCGCGCTTCCTTTTCTCAATCGCTTTGAGCATAACACGCGCAGCGTCTTCCGCTCGCCAAACTAGTCTTTCTGGTGCGCGCGCGGTCGGCTTCTCCTGTATGACCCCGTTGTTATCAACATTCCTTATCTCAGACTCCACAAAGCCTGGCATAATATTGGTAAGAGATACACTCCGACCTTTGAGTTCCAGTTGAAGAGAACGACAAAGACCAGTGAGTGCGTGCTTTGATGCACAATAAGGAGCACAACGAAACGCCGGTGCCAGCCCCATGACACTGGAGATTACCGCAAGACGTCCGTCCACCTTTTCGACGTGAGGAAGTCCAGATCGAAGAGTGTGAACCACCCCTATGACATTTGTATCAAATTGACCTTGCCATTGTTCAGTCGCGATACCTTCGAACTTACCGGTGACAGCATAGCCTGCATTGGCGATAACAATATCAATGTGCCCCCAAGTCGCAATAATCGTTTCAACCGTCCGCTCCACATTCGCGGCGTCACGCACGTCGCACTCAATCGCCAGAGCTTGGTCTGGAGCAATACTATAGTTGGCTATCGTCGCGTGAAGCTTTTCAAGTCGCCTTCCACTTATCGCGACCTTTGCTCCTTTGCGCCAATAGGCATGCGCAAGCGCGGCCCCAATGCCGCTGCCCCCGCCAGTTATCCATACGCACTTGTTGAGATAATTCACGAAGGGGTGCCTGCTTCCTCATCATTCAACCAGGTAGAGAGCATGCCTTTGAAATCCGCCAATTTAAATGGCTTCGTAATGTAATCATTCATGCCCGCAGCTAAGCAACGCTCCCGATCACCGGCCATTGCATTCGCTGTCATTGCAACAATTGGAACGTGAGAGCGGCCTCTGTCCTCAAGAGAACGAATGGTACGGGTGGCCTCATAGCCATCCATAATAGGCATCTGACAATCCATGAAGACAATATCGAAAGTCTTCCCTTTAACTTCCTCGACTGCCTTTTTTCCGTTGTCTACAATCGAAACTTCGCAGCCAAGCTTCTGCAGGAATTTCGCACTCAGC
>JAYYQC010000297.1:0-10000 GCA_036128675.1 Myxococcota bacterium
TTTTGATTCACGAGATTATCGTCGACGATCAGAACCTGAGGAGTCCCATCTTGAGTCGAATTCGTCTCCACGGAAACCGTGGCCGTCGTATTAGCCACAGACTTAATCTCAGCCTTGCTTTTCTCAACCGGTTTCTCTTGCGCTACGACCGCCCACTTATCTAGCATCTCTTTAAAGTCGGCGGACTTAAACGGTTTAGTGATGTAGTCATTCATCCCAGCGGCTAAGCAACGCTCTCTGTCGCCTTCCATCACATTGGCTGTCATCGCAATAACGGGAATATTCTTACGCCCAATATCGCTCAATCCGCGAATAGACTTCGTAGCTTCATAGCCATCCATCACAGGCATCTGGCAATCCATGAAGACGATGTCGAACTTAGATTCCATCACCTGAGACACAGCCTTTTGCCCATTATCAACCACAAGAATTTCGCAACCCAGTTTCTGCAAGAATTTGGAACTCAGCTTTTGGTTCACCAAATTATCATCTACGACCAACGCCCTGATTTGTTCTTGATGCTGACTCGTTCTGTCATTCGAAGCATTTGTCAACTCAGAGGCATCTGCTCTCTTCGGAGCTCCTTCCTCATTTCGACTGCCTTTGGGGACCGGCCCTTTAACGTCAAGACGATGCTCTTGGTTGATCATGCTTAGTACATCTTTTAAGCGCTGAAGTTTCACCGGGCGAAGGAGCCATTGAGGCCACCCTGAGTCCTCCCATATTTTACGTTCTTGCATACTCCGCACGTCACCCATGATCACCCTGAGACTCGAACCAGCTAACTTGGTGAGTTCGCCCAAAGAGTCTGGAGTACCCGCTCTTGAGATATCCAAGATCACACAACCAAAAGGCCGCCCCGCGGCTTTTGCTTCGTTGAAACGCTCACAAAGGTCCGCAATCGATTCATCAGGGTAAGCTTCAATCGGGTCGCACCCCAGAGACTCGAGAAGTTCGTAGAGCATAGCGTTCGTATTTTCAGTCTTGGATGCGACCAAGACCCGTCGCCCCGACCACGCAAATAGCTCTGACTCAACTTGAGGCATCGGTACGGCCGGCAGCTCAACCATGAAGGTTGACCCTTTCCCAAGCGTACTCTTGACAGAGAGCTCCCCCCCCATCATTTCGACGAGTCTTCGACTGATACTCAACCCCAAGCCGGTGCCACCGTACTCTTTCGTTGTGGTCGTTGTGGCCTGCGAATACTCTTCAAAGATTGCCTGAACACGGTCTTCTGGAATTCCAATTCCCGAATCGGTCACCGAGATAAGTAAACGTCCCTCACTCTTCTCCTCAACTCGAACTTCGACCTGACCCTTTTCGGTAAATTTGATGGCGTTACCCACAAGATTGGTAATGACCTGCCTTAGTCGATCGCCGTCGGCATGCGCTTTCTGAGGTAGATTCCTCAGATAACGAATCGTCAAATCAAGATCTTTCTCGAGAGCTTTTGAAGCCATCAGGTCCATAACGTCTTCTAAAATCGGTCGAAGGGCTACTTCTTCAATGTGCACATCGAGCTTACCAGCTTCGATTTTTGAAAAGTCCAGGACATCATTGATGATAGTCATCAACATGGATGCACATGACTCAATGCTTGCCACATAGTCGACTTGTTCATCGGACATCTCTGTTTGCCGCATTAGGCCAACCATCCCAATAACACCATTCATTGGGTTCCGAATCTCGTGACTCATATTGGCGAGAAAAGAGCTCTTCATCTCGGATGCTTGCTCGGCCAATTCTTTGGACCGCGCAAGCTTTTCTTTTTCGAGTTCAAGTTCTTTATTCTGAAGTTCGGTTTGAATGGTTCGAGTCAACTCGCGGGCCATTCCAAGAACTCCAGCCGCTAGCCCCAAAAGCTCCGCATCTTGTTTATTGAAGACTCCCCGAACGGTCTTATTGTCGAGATAGATTACGCCGCGAATTTCGCGATTCAGAGTGATAGGCGCGGCCACGATGCTCCTGAGATCATGGGTGATAATACTCTCGGAGACGGAGACGGGTCCTTGCGAGCTGCCGGTAAACCAAATCGGTGCTCCTAGACGCCCAGTATGTTCGACAACCCCGCGACTATAATCGGTTGGATTATCAAGATCCCGGCGGTTCCTGTCGCGACCAGCCTCAAAGTGCAACCGATGCTTATCATCGTAGCTAAACAGCATCGCACGCTCAGCGTTCATTAGATGAACGAGTTCATCCAGAGTGGACCGAGTCTGCTCCGAGGGGTCGAGGGTCTGAGATGCGACTGCACCAATATGAACGATCGCATCAATCTGTCGCCCCTCCTTGCTCAAGTTCTGAGATGATACCTGAGTAATAATCGTCGCGGAGCCGTGATGTTGGTTGTATGATTTAGGGAACCTTAACTTTAGGTACCTAACCCGGTTTCTCCAGCCACTATCCAGGCAAATCATCATCGCTTGTTGAAGCGAGACATCGACTGCATCCATTCTACCCTTTGCCTCGGAGTGTCGGCTGCGCTCGATCATCAAACCAACCGATACCGTTGGGATAAATACATCATCCACCAAATCTTCTGCGCGTCTGAGTTCCTGTCGACTTCGTTCAAGGTTGTTTCCAAGCCGTAGTCGATGACTGAGAATGAGACTATAATAAGATTCAAAGATTGGACCGACGGAAGCTGCCTTGAGCATCTCAAGTGCGTCATCGAGTTCCCCGAACGCGGTGGTTAAGTCGGCGCTGGCTTCTGAAAGAATATCCAAGCGGAGTGACTTAATCTGAGCATACGAAATGTAAAAGCCCCGCAAGAAGTATGGAACGCTGCCCGGGTCCTGGCAGCGCTTTAAGTACTCATCGATGAAAACGTCGATATCCTCGATTTCGGCACCTTCTGCTGCACAGAAAGCCATCGCGCACTCAACACGAGATTTCAGATATCCATCTTCTTCGGTGAGTCGTTCATAAAGAGCACGGACCTTTTCAAGAAGCTGTAGGTATTCTCCGAGATCTCCCATCACATAGGCTGCTTGCATCTCGAATAAATCGAGCGCGTTGAAATACTCGGGGTTCGTATCAGGCGAGAGCCCACGGCGTTCAAGCAGTCGCCGATTTTCACCAACCAACTCTCGACACTGCACAATGTTCCCACGATAGAGTTCATGCACCATTTCGACGACATGCGCAGCGTGCAGGAGCCACGGGTCGAGATGCCGCTGTTGAGGTCTCAAAACCTCTAGCCAGCTAGTGGCCTCTAGAACGTCACCTAAAAACGCTGCTCGAAGGGCCTGCAGTAAATCCCGTCGCGCGTTTGCATTCGGTGTCCCTAGACGATGCGCGAACTTTTGTACCCGGTTCAATGCCCAACGACTGAGTCCACGCATCCCCTTGACTGCGAGATTCAGGCTCAATCCCAGATAGCCACGCATCGATTCAGGAGTCACGCCAAGGTACTCACTCACAACGAGATTCCTAAGAGCCGCCTCAGACATAATCTTCTGGTCAAATTGATAATAGGCCAAGGTTGTCGAGCGCTCTAAGAGTTCACCGAGCAGTCGATGACGCCCCCTCTCCTCTCCTTGAGCCTCGCGCTCCTTCCAAAACGCGCCCGTTGCAAGCAACCAGAGCCACCGAAGTCCGGCTTTCACAATCTCTTTTCGATCACCGGTCGGTGCCGCGATATTAAGCTCTTTGTATGCCTTCTCTAAGCACTGTCTCGCATAGGCCGTTTGATAACGACTACCAGCGAGCTGGGACATGAGACTCCAGATTCGTGCTTTGGACATCGGCTCTTCGATCAATTGAAGCGCCGCGAGAAATTGAGTCTCAGAATCACTCAATCGATGGATCCCAAGATACATTTCTCCAAGCATACGGTGCACATCACCACGCTGTTGTAGTCCCGGTAACTTGAGGCAAGTCTCTAAGAATGGAATACCTCGCTCTGGGGAATTCTCGGTAAATGTCGTCTTCGCCGCGCGAAGCAGATCATCGACTGCATCTTCGCGAATCACGCCGAGTTTGATCAGAGAGACCTGATGCTGTGCACACATCAATAATGGTTGATGACCTTGAAGACTCCCACCTTGCTTAGCTAACTCAACAAATGCCTGGTGGTACTCGACGAGTTCATCGCCCCCTGCAAGTGCCTTGAGGCTCTCAAGAAGTTCCTGATGAATGAAGGAGTAGTCATTGCCGCTACCAATTGGTTCAATGAGCTTAGCAAGACTGGCCTTATTAAGCGCCTGTCGAACGTTGAACGCGGTGTTGAAGCGCAACTTAGCCAAGATCGCCGGAGAAAAGCGTTCTCCAAGTAGGGCCGCCTGAATGAGGATACTCTTTGTGTCAGCTTCCAGCTCAGTCAAGCGCCCCAATGCCATCTCCACAAGGTCGCCAGACAACGACATAGTGGTGAGCTTATCTCGGTCAATCGTCCACTCGTCCCAAGATGGGATGAGAACACCTTGATGGATCATCAGCTGAATACATTCGGCTATCGCGGCAGCGTTCCCATTACCACGGTTATCCAGGAGGCCGATCAATTCCTCAGGTAACTCACGGTCGCGCAGCACTTGCTTCGCCAAAATTTCGGTTTCATTCTCGTCGAGTGGTTGAAGCGACAATTGCAGGAGAGAGGGAACGTTCTCCTTCAACCGTTCGATTGCACGAAAGGAAGCCTCGTCTCGAAGCAATGTTACAATCAAAATGACATTGTTCCCGGCACAATGACGCGCCAACTCGAAAATCGCTTCTTGGCTGTTACTGTCCGCCCACTGAAGTTCATCAACATACCAAACAGTGGTTCCCTGTCGATTACCGAAACCAGTGACTAATTCGGTAAAAGCCCCAGGAAATTCTGCGTCGTCAAGATTACCTGACTCTCGTTGTTCGAGTTGATAATCCTTCATCGCCGCACTGGAGAGAAGTGCGCCGCTCAGACCTCGATTCTCAATATCCGACAAGAGGTCATTAACGACTGTCTGACTCGTCAACAATCCATCTCGGTATTGCGTCAAGATAAGCGAGTCGATTGCATCCCTCAGAGCCATATAAGGGTTCTCGTCACGCTTCGTTTCTCGACTCATGAGAATCGGAACCCCAAGCTTTGGCAAAGGTTCCAAGAGCTCCATAATGCCGGTTGTCCGTCCCTGACCGGCACGCCCGCTGACTACCAAGACACCACCCTTTTGGCTACGAAGCGTTGCCCATGATTCCTGCAAAGCATTCACATAAGCCGGCGATGCGACCTGATAACGCGTGGTGCGAAATCGACGGTCTAAACAACCGAGACGGAAGCTCTCTGAAGCCTCAGCTCTTAACGTGATCTCGTTGACTTGATTTAGGTCGGCCTGAAGTGCATCCGCGCTCTGATAACGATCTACCGGATCTTTCGCCATCAACTTCTTTACGATCAGAGCCAGGCCGGAAGAGAAGGACTTATGCTCACGGATATCTGGTATCGGCGCTGTTGCATGAAGTCGAAGTAACTCACTCACATCACTGGAGCTGTATGGAAGCTTCCCCGTTGCAGCATGAAAAAGTGTCACCCCTAGAGCATAAAGGTCAGCGCGATTATCGACGGGCTGGTCAAGGACGCCTGACTGCTCTGGGGCCGCATAGGCGAAAGTTCCGGCGAAATCTTCTCCGCGGTCGTGTCGCAAGCTTGTCGCGAGACCATAATCGAGTAACTTGAAGGTCGCATCGGTTGCGCGCATTAAATTGCTGGGTTTGATATCCCGGTGCATGAGGCCTGCGTCGTGAAACTCCACGAGCGCACCAGCTACCTCCATACCCAAACGGATCACCTCAGCTTCAGTGAGCCCCATAGGATCGATCAGCGTCTGCAAATTTACGCCCTGGACATACTCCAAGATCAGGTAGGGCATGCCCTTTAGGACCCCGACCTCATGAATATCGGGTAGAGACTCGTGGCGAGTGAGTGCGAGCGCGGCCGCCTCGCGCAGAAAGTTCTGTTGGGTCGCCTCGTCAGTAGACCTTAGCTGCTTTGGTACTTTCAGTGCGTAGCTGCGCCCATCACGTCTCACACGGTACACTGCGGCGTGCGCTCCCTTACCGATGAGAGCTTCAATAGTGACACCCGGAATTTCGATGGCCAACATTCAGAGCCCTTTCAGGAATCTCGGCACGGCAATGATGGAAGGGTATAACGATGACGACTTCCATCCAATCCCCGGCCTGCTTGACATCCAGTACACTTTCCCCACTCTGTAGGTCTAGGTCGGAGGAAATCGATGAAAATCATTCGTTATATCTTTGTCGCATTGGCGATCTACCTCGTACTTGGCGTCATTGCGGGCATCGCCCTCGAAACACTGACCCGAGGGCCGGATCTAGAGGTGACCGATGGTAGTGTCATCGAATTAACGATCTCAGCAGATTACGGAGAAACTGCCTCGCCATCGCTGAGCGCCCTTTTAAGTGGTCAGCAGTCGCTTCCTCACTTCAGCGTGCTCAATACAATCCACCGCGCGACCAACGATCCTCGAATCATCGGCCTCAAACTCGTCATTCAAGCACCAGCGCTGGGGTTTGCACAGCTCCAAGAACTCAATGAAGCGCTTCAAGCCTTTCACGCCGCCGGTAAATGGAGTCATAGCTTTGTTGAAACCGCGGGCGAATTGGGCAGCGGGACCATGAGCTACTTGCTCGCCTCCATGGCCCAAACCGTTTCGGTCAGCCCTCCCGGAGACGTCAATTTCATTCCGCTCGCCAATACTCAGCTCTTCTTTAAAGATGCATTGGATAACCTCGATATCGACGTGAAAGTTTACCAGCGTAAAGAGTTTAAAAGTGCTGGTGAGTTTCTATCGCGAAACGACATGAGCCCGAGTGCAAAAGAAGCCCTCAAAGCTCTCCTCGATGACATTCAAAGTGATATCATCGGAATGGTGGCGACCAATCGCAGTGTCGATCCCTCGGTGGTTCGGGAATGGCTTGAACGCCCAGTCAACGGCAGCGTCGAGGCACTTGAGCGTGGTCTGATTGATACACGCTCCTACGAAGATGAAGTAGAATCAGCCGTTGAAGAGAAGCTTGGACCATCCGGAACAATGATTGCTTTCGGGGATTACGCACGAGACGGTTACCGTTTCAGCGGGGATACGAAACTAGCTCTGATTATCGCCGAAGGTGAAATCACGCGAGGAGAGGCAGCCCCGTCGCTGACCGGTGACGAATCCGGAATCGCATCGGCATCCTATCAGAGGGCATTCCGACAGGCGCGCGAAGACAAAGTTGCTGCCGTTCTCCTTCGCGTCAACAGCCCCGGTGGTTCTTATATCGGCAGCGACCTCATCCGACGAGAAGTCGAGCTCACTGAGAAATCCGGCATTCCGGTGATTGTATCTATGGGGAATCTCGCTGCTTCAGGCGGGTACTTTGTCTCTTTTGATGCGTCAAAGATTTTTGCCAACTCAGGAACTCTTACCGGGAGCATTGGTGTCATTATGACCTCCCTCTCCTTCCGCCGTATGCTGGAAAATCGGCTCGGGATTGGTATCGACGGCTACCGTACGTTTGAGAGCGCGAAGATTTTCGATCCGCTCGCGGAGTCCGAGGAACGTGAAGAATACCTCAACACGTCGATCGACCGGATCTACGCTGACTTTATCTCCAAGGCGGCAGCCGGCCGGGATATGGAAGTAAAGGAATTCGAGGCTTTGGCCAAAGGACGCGTTTGGACGGGCCGAGCCGCTAAAGAACGAAATCTTATCGATGCAATCGGGGGCTACGAGGCGGCGATTCAAGAAACACTGGCCCGAGCTGGAGCGACCGAGGAGACAGCCAGCTTTTACGAGTACCCACGTCCCGAGACACCGCTCGAGCAGTTCCTAATTTCTCTTCAAAACGTCGAAATGTCGGTAAGTGCAATTACCAATTTAGTACGAGCGGTGACCCTGAGTACTTCTCAAGAAGCAAAAGTGCGTATGCCGCCAATCAGTATCGATTAAGGGGACCAGGCTTCCCGTGTGCTCGAGATTCTCTCGGCCCATTCTCAAGCTTCAAGACACCCCTCGGGCAAGACGTGGCACACATGCCACAACCAACACACGACGCGCGTACGATATCTTTTTCTTCTTGAGCGTATGCCTTCACGTCAATGCCCATTTCACAGACAGCCGAGCAATTACCACAAGAGATGCATTGGCCGCCGTTGGTGGTAATCCTGAATCGACTAAACCAACGCTGAATCAGTCCCAAAATAGCGGCCTGGGGACATCCAAAGCGGCACCAGACGCGTGAACCGAGGATTGGATAAAAGCCGACGCCTACAACGCCGGAGAAGGCTGCCCCAATCCAAAAGCCATACCATTGCTTAAGCGACTGCACGGTTGCACTGCGCGTGCCACTATAATCGGCGTACCAAAGCCCAAGTGTAATCACCACAATGAGTCCCAAAACACTGTGAATCATCCACTTTTCGATAACCCAAGCTCTTTGAGACCGATTGCTCAGATGTCGAAATGGGTCACCGAGAGTTTCTGCAAGGCCTCCACAACCGCAAATCCAAGAACAATACCAGCGCTTTCCAACGAAGTACGTGAGTACCGGGACACCAACCAGTGAAATTAAAACTGTCCACCAGGCCATCGCACGTCCAAGACTGGGCGATGCGAGAAGTCCGTCCAGGCCGCTGGGAAAGAGGTATTCAGGTTTAAGCGGCCAAAAGTAGCTGAGGTAAAACTCCCGTTCGCTAAACTTTCGCAACAACCCGGGCAGCGCGAACGCGAAGAGAGTTTGCGCAATAATTAGGGAGAAGGTCCGAATCTGGTGATAGCGCTGCCCGCGATAGAGGCGAAGCATACGTACCCCAAAGATTGCGACAAAGAGTGTGTAGAGCGTACCGTATAGAAACCACTTATCGGATGGCGCGTTCCGCAAGGCCTGACTCAGAGGTTCGAGGGAAACCCAGAGACTTTTGAGAGGTGATGTTATCCGGGGAAACCAACTCTCCCACCAGTAGAGCACTACATAAAACCCAGTCATCACCACAGCAAAGCACCAGGCGATGGGACCGCGCGATGTGGAAGGCTGGAACCATAGTCCTGTCTGTCGATGGTGGGCTTCGACTCGACTTCCCGCCTGCCACGCCCAGACTGTACCCAGCCCGACAGAGAGCCACCAAAATATCGAGGCAATCGCTGGCCAGAGCTGAGCAGTCAATACGGTGGCCAAGCACGAGACAATCGTTCCAACTTTTAAAATTTTCAGAAGCGGCCGCTCTGGTTGCGGTTGCGTGAGTGGTCCAAGCCCCTGAATTTGAATCAGTTCACTCATTCGGACCCCTGCTCTGGTGTACTCGATGCCTCCACTTGTCGGAACTCAAAGTGATGGCGCGTGAACTCGGCATCGAAGAGAAGTGCCGCCAGACGAGTCTTTAAAGAGGTCCAACCCTCTCCAGCAACAATAGCCGCTTCGACGGCTCGGTGGCGCAAGCGGACACCAAATCCACTCATCCCAATCACCCTTCCCTCTCTTTCGACCACTCTGAGCATCGCTCCTCCTGGAACTGCCTCCGATAAATGATGGACGTCCCCTGGCTGATCGATGACCGGTATCTCCCCATAGACTTGGTATTCAAGGTCAAAGAACTTCGCTGAGTTGAACCAAAGACCGGCATCATACCTTCGGTCTTGCCCCGCCAAATTCGCACCGGCGACCGCCCCTTGTGCTTTTGCAGTATACCAAACTTTCTCGATACGCGTCTCTGACCCAGATAATTGAATTTCCGCGCAATCACCGGCTGCAAATACATGTTCAATCGATGTCCGCTGGAATTCGTCGACAAGCACCCCTGTATCCGTCTGAATAGCGCTGGGTCGAAGAAATCCAATGTTGGGTTGAACTCCAATTGACACTACGAAGAGGTCTGATTCTAAAACCGAGCCTCCCTTCGTATGAACTTCGCGAATAACCCGACCGTCACGTCGTACGGACGCTACCTCGTCACTCAAATGAAGACGGATCCCGGTCGACCTGATTCGCTCCGAAAGACGACGAGATTCCCATGCAGGAATTT
>JAYYQC010000298.1:0-4046 GCA_036128675.1 Myxococcota bacterium
GCAGCAAGTCAATAAGCAACACTTACGATTTGGGGCTTTCGTTTTACCCCGATTCCTCGCTAGGCTACTCAGAACGCTTTAGGGGCTCAGGCCATCACGCAAGGGGGAGACGTGTTGGGTAATTTGGTTCGCGCTTCGAGACTTTGTCTCGCCTTGGTATTCGTTACTTTCAGTACGTCGACGGCCCTAGCTGGTGAAGAAGGGGCGGCAACCGGTGAGCTAGACCTGGCTGCCCTGATGAATCTTGACGATCAGGTCACATCCGCGACGAAGATTGCTCAGAGTATTTCCGAAGCCCCGGCAATCATCACGGTTATTTCTCGAGATAAGATTGTTGACCGCGGTTACGAGACCGTGGCGGAGGCTCTTGGGGCTTTGCCCGGCTTCTTTATTAACTCCGACGACATTCTACCAGATGCCGGCGTACGGGGTGTCAGTGGCGAGCTTCGTGGCGGGTCTCGACTCATCAAGGTGATGGTGAACGGGCATCCTGTGTCATTTCGTAGCGAAACAACGAATTGGTTGAACGGTGCCCTGATCCCAATGGACGCTATCGACCGGATTGAGGTTATTCGTGGTCCCGGTTCCGCGCTTTATGGTGCGAACGCATTTCTAGGTGTTGTAAACATTATTACTCGCGAACCTGATAGTTTTGATGGGGCGACTTTTCGTTATCAGGGTCATCGGTTCAACGGGAATCTTGGTCAGAGTTTGTCTGCCGCAGCAGGCTATTATCTGGGACCACTGGACCTCGTTCTCGCTTACCAGCAAAACGCGGTTGACCGCAGTGGCTTAAGGGTTCACTGCGGTACCACTTTTGCTTCCGACGACTACAGCGATTCCAACGGTACGCCATGCGAGGACCACGACGGCCGAGCGCGTATCGATTTTGAACTCGACCCCAGTTCTCCAAATTTTGAAATGTCCCAACGTGCGACATTGGATGATTGGGACCGAAATTCATCTTTCTTCGCTCAAGCTGGCTTGGATATTGGTGAACTTTTGCTCGGAGAGCGAGGCCAGCTCGGTACGCTCGACCTCATGGTCAATCTACAGCGTCTAGATGTTGGTGCTAGCTTTTCTGATTGGGGGGTTCTGGCGTACGACTCGTACCCCCAAGATGGGGACTTCGTCGAAAACAGCGGTAACCGTGTTGTGCTCTTCAACGACCTCTACGCCCTCACAGGGTCGCAAGGATTTTGGGATGACTCTTTGGTTGCTACAGCTGGTCTCCGTTTTGCACAGGGGGGGCCTCAAGGTGCAGAATCGCTCCGGGAGACTCTCGGTGAGGTAGAGCGTCAGCGGTCCGGTTTCGAAGGCACAGATGCATTTGTCGAGCTCTTTGCGGTGCCGTTAGAAGATATCGGTCAGGTCTCTTGGCTCTCAGATGGAGCTCTTTTGGATTCCTGGACACTCATGGTGAGTGCTGACCTCTCTCAAGATTATATAGACCTTGTTGATGATGCAGGTGGAGATGGCACCTAACGACGGGTTCGGCCCACGACAAAAGGGATTCTTGGGCAATCGACTCTCTCGCTTCTGGATAAAAGAGTCAATTTGGTTGCCGGGTTGAGATATGATGACTACCAGGGCGCAAACCTAAGTGATTCAGCTATTGCAGGAATGGATGACGAGGACGCGGCCAGGCTGTGTGATAGCGATAACGGTCAGCGCGTGTGCTACAGTAAAGCCAGTGCTCGTTACGGCTTAACAACCGTCCTGGCGAAGAATCTCTTCGGCTTTGGCGACTCGAGTTTTATCGTTGACGAGCTCTATGTGAAATTTCTTTATGGGACTGCATTCAAAGCGCCTTCCTCACTTTTTCTCTACCACGAAGGGATTTTGGGAAGTGTTCCGGTAAATCCGAATCCCGGTCTCCTGCCGCAAGATATTCGTTCTTGGGAGATTTTGTTGGGCGGTGGGTTTTTTGATGGTCAGGTCGATTTGTCTGCGACCCTTTTTTGGAACACGTTGGAGAACAAGGCCGAGTTCACCAAGGACGGTGTCGGTATTATTGGTGCCAATGCTTCAACCATCGAATCATCGGGTGTCGAGATAGAGGCGAAAGCAAAGTGGCAGTGGGGCGAAGGGTATCTAAGTGTTGCACAGCAAAAGAGCGAAGCCTTAGGGGATACTTCGGCAAACGACGAGAAAATTACAGATACATTCGCATTCCCGGATTTCACCGCAGTGGCAGGCGTTTCGGTTGAGTTTGATGAGTACTTCACTCGGGCTAATGTGGAGGTACGACATACGGGTGAGCGGGTTGGGTATTATCTCACTCGCGGGGGTGCGAATACACAAGACAATCGATATGTCCTTCCGGCTTACACTACGCTGGACCTTGTGTTGGGAACAACGGATTTTGAGATGGTTCGCTTGAAGCCATCGAGAATTACTTTTGTGGTGAAGAATCTATTGGATTCGCAATTTGATTACCCTGGGTTTCAGCCTTATTACAGGGTGGATATCCCAGGAGAGCCGCGGCGATTTGTTGTGATGTTTGAACAGACGCTCTGAACAACTGGGCGTCTCGTACGCCCGCTTATGGGGGAATTATGAAGAAGACATTGATTTTAGCATTTTGTGTGCTTGGTTTAACGGCCTGCTCGGGTGGGGACGATGACCCTGCGACAACGGGTGGTGGCAATGGGGGTAATGGCGGTAGCGACGTAACGGAGACGGTGGTATTTGGCGCGGTCTTTCATGATGACGTCTCTGATTCGGCCAAGTCCCGTCTTCAGGCAATCGAAATGGCTGTTTCTGAGATCAATGCATCGGGGGTCTTTGATAAAACAATCGAGGTTGTAAATCTACGTCCGACCGACGGTGACAGTGCGAGTGCGGATAAAGCGGCAGAGCGTGCCCAAGAGCTTTACGATGATTACGACGCCGTCGGCGTAATCAGCCTTTTCTCATCACTCGGACGCGCGATCATTGGTGTGACGAATCAGCCTGAATATGACTTCGTCCAATGCAACGTTTCAGCGTCAAACCCTTACCTCAACGATAGCGCGAGTAACACAGCGGAAGAGCCAACCGATACCGAGGATAATTTCTATCGAACGGTCGCATCTGATTTTCTCCAGGGAGGAGAAATGGTGAATATCGCTCAAGCGGCCGCTTGGACCAAGGTTGGTATTTACTATGTAGACGATGCTTTCGGAAATGGTCTTAAGGGCGTACTTGCTGACGGTCTAGGTGATGTCATCTCAAGTGACCATGTCGTGGCCTTTGCAAGTGGTGAGTACGATATTGCGACGGAAGCCAGTAAGCTGGATGCTCTGATTAGTGCGGGGCTGGATGCGATTATTCTGCCGACACTTAAAGAATCGTCTCCGTTCATTGTAGATTACCTCACCAGTAATAACTTCAGTGGCACAATCCTCTTGAGTGATGGGGCTAAGACTGACGACATCTTCACCGCAGCGGATAGCTTAGAGACATGGTTAGGGACTGACGGTAATGTGATGGTTGGTACCGAGCCGAATAATTTTGCTGGCGCAAATTCGGATGCGTTTACTTCCGCCTTCCAGGCTGCCTTCTCTGAAGATCCCAACACTTATTCGCCGACGGCATACGATTGCGCCATGGCTTTTGCTCATGCGATGCTCAAAGCAGGTGGTGAAGACCGTGCGTCGATCCAGGCCGGGATGCAAAGCTTTAAAGTCAGCAATCTCGGGACAGACGCTACAACCGTGGGTATCGGTGCGGATGGGCTCAGCGCGGCGAAAGCAGTGTACGATGCCGGCGGTTCGGTCGACTTTGAAGGAGCTTCCGGACGGGTTGTCTTCGATGATACCGGTGACCGTTTAGAGCTTGGCATTCGGACCTTCAGTCCTTCGCTTCAGGATGGCACTTGGGGCTGGGCCTACTAGTTCGTAGAATCGGATAAATGGAAGTGGGGCTGACGATTCGGAAGAGTCGTCAGCCCTTTTTCTTTTAGGAACGATTGTAAGGGGGCAACAGACGGGGTGCTTTAGGCTTGGTTTAGGACGTGACGGATGCCTGCGAGGAGAGGCTCTTCCTTAAAAGGCTTAACGATC
>JAYYQC010000299.1:0-3051 GCA_036128675.1 Myxococcota bacterium
GGTGTCAAAACGACATAACCGGCATCTGCAGCCATCGAGCTCATGACACCCGCAAAGACGACCGTCGCGGTGAGGAGCGAGTCTGGGACCTTGGTGACCAGGACCCGTAAGCCCATTGAGATAAAGCCGGTCCGTTCGGCAACGCCGATACCGATCATCACGGTCAGAACCGGGCCAAGCGGCGCAAAGTTGATGAAATTATCAACGGCTGAGAGCAACATCCAGCGGATACCGTCGAGTGTAAGGAGGCTCTTTACTTCGAGTTGGACGGTATCACCGCTTCGCTGCACAACCTCTGCCGAGGCACCGACGAAGAGCGCCGAGACGAGGACGACGAGTGCCCCCATCCCAAAAAAGAGGGTGAGTGGGTCAGGCAGGCGCTGCCCCATGCGTTCAACTGCACCGAAAAATCGAACCAGAGCGCCCTTATCCGCGGTGGTCTGTGTAGAATCTGCCATTTTAATCCTCCTCCATGTCGTCGGCAGCCGCCCTAACACGGAGAAAGACAGGGGCCAAGCCCTCGAACGGGCTCAGGGAAGAAGCTCAGTTACTCGGTTCATGAGCCAGACCATTTCCCGACCGATCTCCTCGCTTTTAGCAAGATAGGTGGCAGTCTCTTGCTCGGTCCCATCACTCAACTTCGGATCGATATAGGGAACGGCGACGCGCAAATCGGCTCCGGGAACAAATGGACATGACTTGTCCGCTGAGGAGCACACCATCACCGCGCCAAAATCCACAGTCGGGTTAGAAGGGTCAGAAATCTTCTTCGAGAAATTCTTTAAAGTTGGGTGTCCTTCGCCGAAATCCACGTCATATACGATGTTGCCGCCGTCGAGGACTTCATTGCTCTCATCGATTTGAAACCCATGCGTCTTCAGCGCTTTGACCGCACGCGGATTAAACGCTGTCGTCTCGGTGCCGGCGGAGTAGGTCTTGATATCGAGTCCTTGACTGAGCGCCGCGGCTTGCGCCCAAAGCTGTGACATGTGGCTACGGCGAGAATTGTGTGTACAAACAAAGATGAGGTCCGCGGTGGCACCACCTTTTAATCGCGTGGCTAACCACTGCGCAATCTCTTCGAAATTCTTCCGACGACCGTCGTTGAGTGTGCTGGGGAGACCTTCGGCCGACCACTTCGCCACCTGCGTGTCCAAGGCCGATGCAAGACGTGGAGCCTCAAGCGGGGTCGTCATAGTTCCCTCTCCAAGTGTTGTTGTTGATGATGAACAGCCCACCAATCCAAGCGCGAAAACCAAGTGTATACGGGTCATTATCGCCTCCTTAGCCAGCGATGCATCTATCAACATCGACGCGACTGATTTGTCACAAATGCTTGAGATTATGGCGAAATGTCGACGTTATGGTGACAGCCTTGCAAGCTTTTGGGCGCGAGCCCGAAGGGCGGAAACCGGGCCCGTTGAACGACACCTGCTACAAGGACTGGGTTGCATTCGGCAATCGCACGTTTGCCCTCTAGGAAAGCCTGCAATCGGTTGTTTCGAACTCGATTTTTCGATAATGATTACAAGGAGTTGATGTTCACCGAGGGTGTGTTCCGTGAGCCGTTGCGCGTTGGTTCAAAAAGCGGGGTAACACAAAAGACTCGGAGGGGTGTTTCAGATCAAGAAATTAGTCAGGTGAGCAACATTTGAAGAGAACGTCATTCAATGCCAACCCTCGGCGTCGCGCTGCGATGCGCTGCATCGCTGCGTTCGCATCTATCCAGTGTTTGCTCCTCGGCTGCACCACCAGTTACCACCCAATGAGTGGCCTGCAACGGCCCAGCCCTATCGACCTTACTCGACCAAACTTAACGAATGTTCCGGTGCAGCTCACCTGTCTTCAAAGTGCAGTCGACGACCCATCCGATGCAAGACAGCTCTGCGAGCGTCTAGGGACGCTTCTCATGAATCAAGGTGCGACTCTCTTGGATGAACTCCAAGAGAGTGAACGCGCAGAGCTCGATGACTATCTCGAGCTTCGTCTAAGTTCTCGCTACGTTTATAAACGGGAACAGTCGTTTTGGATTCGATTGGCCACCTTCACCATCTTTGACGACGAACCTTCACTCGATGAATTCGCAGTCGAACTCCGAGTCGAGCTTCTCGACAGCCATCAATTCTTACTAGCCCGTGACAAGCTGGTCGCCCGGTTCAAACAAGACCTTGGCTTTGAAGACAATGCGGCAGACGCATTCTCCAATGACCTCTATCGACAGGTCACCCAACTGGTCTTCAATGGAGCCCTTAGGCAGAGAACGTTTAGCGAGGACCGCGCCGCAAATCTCAATCATGGAGAAAAGAACCCATGATGGAGAGCCTTTTCTGGATATTCGTCTTGTTTGGACCTGCGACAATCGAGGCCTTCTACGATCCCGGTCTTGGTTTCAACCGAGAACCCGAGCAGACCAGACGTCACGACTGTATATCAGTTGACGTAGACACCGCCCGAGAAATCCGTCCGGACGATTTTGGGAATGCCTACCCACGGGGAGACTTCTTCAACCGAGAAGCCTTCCTCTGCCGAGAACAAATCATCGAGCCAGGTCTACGTGCTCCCCAAACTGAAAGACTGGTCAATGAGTTGAGTCGTTTGGTGTCTGACCTGGCGACGCGAATTCAATCCGAGTATCCCCAAATCAACCAATGGATGGTTGAGGTTCATTACGAAGACCCGGTTGTGGGACATAAAATTGATTTTGCGACCAAGGTAGCACTTTCGGAGTTGGGACTTGGCGTCTCAGATAGAGTTCCCAATCTCCGTCCTACCGATCTCGGCGTCATTGGACGATTAAGCCACTCTAAAGCACATGACCTCGCCTGCCGGCGTCTGACCGATGATGGGCAGATAGGTGATTCTGAAGCGCTTCTCAATATCCTCGTTCTAGATCCCCGGCAAACGGACCTTATTGCTGGAGTGTGTACCGATGGAAACTGGAGCTGGGTCCAATGAAGATGCGCGCTCCTCTCCTTGCCACCTTCTTAGGTGTTCTGACTTTTCAGGCTACTGCATTTGCACAAGCAGCCAATGAGACCGTCGAAGAAAACC
>JAYYQC010000300.1:0-9555 GCA_036128675.1 Myxococcota bacterium
AGGTCCAAGTGCAAGACCGTTAAAGAGGAGAGAAGGTAAGCCAGCTTCAGTTCCGTAAAGTTCCATCCGGTGACCATCGTACCGAATAAGGCCAGAACTCCAGACGCCCATCCAGATGAAGCCTGCCTCATCTTGCACAATGTCGCGACCAGAGGACGATGGCAGCGGGTTGATTTCATTGTCAGGTGTATACGCTTTTACCGGAGACCAGTTCGCATAACGCTCGATGAGGCCATTGGGAAACACGCGGTTATCAGCGGCATGGCCGATGCCTGCGAGCGTAACGACAAAGAGCGCAACGAGTACAGAAACTATTGGCAGGCGTCGATGAGTGTTATTCACTCGAACCTCTCGAACAGGCAGTTAACAGGCGAACGTTTTGGTGACATTGAACGTCCGAGTCACCTATTCCCTTTTTCATGGTACGGCGGCAGCGGAGGCGACTTCAATGGTGGGACGCCGTACTTAATAAGTCCCGGCCCGAAACTGTGCGCTTACGCACATTTACTCAAGCTGAACCCCAAAAACCTAAAATGCCGGCAGGTGCCGGCATCAAGGAAATATTTATTCATAGGGCAATATAGAATGCTCTATTCTTATGGATATTAAAACGAGTGACTCAGCTTCCTGAGTTTGCCGGACAAGTCGCTGGACAAGTCACGCCTGACCAGAACGACCAAGAGGCACCAGTGCACTGTTCGCGGATGGTGAGTGTCGCGCCGTCAGGCACACTCGAGGCACTCATGGAGCAGGTCGCACCCAGAAGCTGACACATAGCCTGGCAGAAATAGCTTCCTTCTGGGCATCCAGCCTTGCAGCAACACGTCTTGTCGCTCCAAGAAATATTCTTAGCCTGAGAGTTAGCAAGTGCATCCCCTGCGAAGAGTGATACGACGACGAAGCTGAGAGCAACAAACCATGACTGCATTTCGAGAGTCTCCTATTCGATAGTTGTCTCCCGTTGAGCAAAGGCTATGCCAAGTACAGGACATCTAAAAATTACAATGATTTCAGTAAAAAAGAGAGTTGCCGACTAAAACCTACCTTAAGGTACAGGCAAGATTCGTCATCCCGATTGGCGAAATTTGTAGGTACGGTGATCCGTCAGAGGGGCAATGCCAAGACGAACATCGCGATTGCACCCGAGGCGAGTGGAATTGAAAAGTTGTCTTCGATACGCCCGCTAAAGAGCTCGGTAAGCGGTCCCGCGAGTGCAACGAGAACGGATGCCAGAGCAACCATGGTTAGAGAGTACCCGCCTGCAATCACTGTGAAGTAAAAAGCCAGGGCCAGCGTCGCAACGCCGAAAAATCCCAGTGAGCCTTCGAGGGACTTCTCTCCCCAGACCTTCGTTTTACCCCAGGTCTTACCGACGATAGATGCGATGGGATCGCCAATACCGAGTACCAGTGCGCCCGCCTCCACCGCATGCTGCGGAAAGAAATAAACCCCAATCACCATCGCAAGCGCATACCATGTCGCTGCAGTGATATTATGAAGTTCATGAGGCCGCGCCACTGAACCAAAGAGGCCGTCACAGAACCAGGCATTGAGTCGCGTCGAGAATTTTCGCGATACTTCGATCGATACCGCGACAAGCAAAAAGAATCCTGCCACGCCAAGCATAAAGTCGCGGTCCGCTGTGTATTGGTAAAGCGCGATGGCCCATGCTGAGTTGGCGAAGTGGAAGAAATTGCGCGCGTAATTTTTCGGCTTTAGGCGACTTAATTTCAGACTCTCTGGAATCCTGATCGACGCCTTCGGCAGCTGCGCTACCAAGCCCTCATAATGATGCCCAAGTGCAGCCCACTTCGCTTTTAGGCGCGTCAGATCTGGTTTCTGCGCTCGAAACTCCTCACGCAGCTCATGAAGTCGCTCCTTTAAGTTACCTAACTCGGTAAGGGCGCGTGCCTGGCCACGTGCGCGTGCTGCATCACAGCGTGCGCTAAGCTCTTCAGCGGCACTCTGAAGCTGGTCGAGTTTGGCTTTCAGTTGGGGCTGAGGTCGTGAGAGTGCGGTCTCGACCTCGCGCACGAAGGTATAGAGATCACTGGTTAGTCGTAGAATATCTTCACTCATTTACGCGTGCCCTCAGACCTTAATGTTGTCACACCAGCTACCAGAGGCATGCCCAGTAGACAGCTTTCCTGTGTAAAAGTTTTGTCGTTATCTACCCGGTTATAGATTGTACTGTATTGGGGTGATTTCGCCGGTCGGGGAATTTTCCTGACAAAGACTCACTTCCTCCTTCCTATTCATATCCTGGTATGCTCTCTTCCCGCTGGGGCATTGGGCGCAGACGCGCCGGAGAGGATTTCCTATGAAGCATCTGAAGTTATTTGGTTTTTTACTTTATGCGAGTCTCGCGTTCGGGCTCGTGGGCTGTGGCAGTGACGATGAGGTCAATGAAGTTGATGACGTCTCTGATGTCACCGACGTGACGGACCAAAGCGACCCGACCGATGCAAGCGATGCAACCGATGCAACCGATGCAACCGACCCAACCGATCCGACCGATACCAGTGATACAAGCGATGTATCAGATCCCAGTGAACCCGTCGCTTCAGGAAGCTGCGCCGATTACCTAGACTGCGAAGGCGTGTGCTTCGAGGTCTCTGAAGATGCCTGGGATGGCTGCATCGAAGACTGCCGCGCCAGTACCAGCCCTGAGGCACTCACGCTGGTCGATGCCTACAATGCATGCGTCGATAACTGCGCAGACACCGTAGACGTAAATGACGAAGACGCATTCATCGCTTGTCTCGATGAGAGCTGTGGCGAGCAATACAACCGATGCATCGCTCCAGATGGCTGTATCCCAGCATGCGACAATTACGATGAGGTCTGTGGCGAGGATGGACCACTTCGGTCCTATCGAAGCGGAACCCAGGATATCCCCTTACGCCCTCTCACCGAGCGACTGGTCCTTACGTTGACCCCGGATACACTTCATACGCCAAGCTTTGAGGGACTTGATGGCCTTGTGCTTAAAGAGACCTCTTCCAAGCGTCGTATCTGGTGGGCTTCGGTCGCTGATAAAAAGACGCCACCCGTTCGGATCCTCGAGAGCCTCCAAGGGCATGCTTCGGTCGCTGAAGTGTATCCAGTTTACACGCTGCCAAGTGGCCAAGAGGCCGGTATCACCAATGAGCTTGTTGTGGCGCTCGAAAACCCACGCCAGGTCGAGACGGTCGAAGCGTCTTTGAAGCTCGAAAAAGTCGAACTTATCCGCCCGGTCCGTGGGCTTGATGGCGTTTACCTCGCCCGCTCTGAGAGCGGTGATGCAATCGAAGCAAGTGCTCGACTTCAGTCCTTGAGCGGACTTCGCTACGCCGAGCCCGACTTCCTCCGCGTCTACGCGTTACGCAACGCACCCAACGACCCTGATTTTGAGAATCAGTGGCACCTTGATAATCGAGCACAGCACCCGCGAACGCTCGCCGGCGCAGACCTTCGAGCCCTCGGTGCGTGGGAGACTACCCGAGGGGACGCTTCTGTTATCGTCGCGGTGAATGATGATGGTGTTGATTTGAACCACCCCGATATTCCGCTCCTTCGCGACGAAAGCGATGCACTGGTCGGTTACAATTTACCTGAGGACCTCGATGAAGCACTTAACTTTGGTTGCTGCTCGCACGGTACCTCAGTTGCCGGTGTCTCGACCGCCATTGGGGACAACGAGATCGGCACCAGCGGTGTGTGCCCAGGCTGTACCGCAATGCCAGTCTTTCAAGACTTTTTCGGTGGAAACGGCGATGTCGCTACCGCGGAGACATTCACCATCCCAACCGACCTCGGGGCCGCCGTCATCAACAATAGCTGGGGGCCGCCGGATGCGAACCCTTCATTCATGGACGAGCCTAATCCGCTTGAGCCACTCTCCAGCGTCATAGAGGACGCCCTCACGTACACCATGACCGAAGGTCGTGACGGCAAGGGAACGTTGATCCTCTTCGCAGGTGGAAACGGAAACGAAGATACCAATACCGACGCGTACGTCAGTCATCCACTGACCCTCGGGATTGCAGCGGTCAATGCGGCAGGAATCAAGTCGTATTACAGTGATTTCGGCGATGGTATCTGGGTGGCAGCGCCTTCTAATGGTGGCCATCTCGTACCGGGAATCACGACTTCAGACATTACTGGATCCGCGGGCTATGACCAGCGGGATGTAACCGATGATTTCGGTGGAACGTCTTCCGCTACCCCAGCCGCATCGGGCGTCGTGGGGCTAATTATCAGTGCCAATCCCGATCTCACTGCGCTACAGGTTAAAGACATTTTACGCCGCACGAGTCGTAAAATTGACCGAATCCGTGGGGAGTACACGCCTGACGATGATGGATTCTTATGGTCGCGTTACTACGGTTATGGGCTGGTCGATGCGCACGCAGCCGTTCGCGCAGCGACCATCGGATGTGACCCATCTGACGACACCCTTTGTATTCCGGCTACATCGAACTGCGAAGGTGGACTTCTGAGTAATGTGGTCGAAGTCTGCAACGGTATCGACGACAATTGTGACGGCAGTATCGATGAAGGCGACGTCTGTCCGGCTGCACCAGGTGCATGTGAGCCATGTACAATGGCCGATGCATGTGGAGATAGCTGCGTTTGGCTCGCTGGAGATACCACGCCTAGCTGCTTAACTACCTGCACCGACGATACTGGATGCAGCGAAGATGAGTCATGCACCGAAGGTCTCTGTGTGCCGTCGACCGGACGCTGCTCCGACGTTTCGGAAGAGACTTGCGATGGCGTCGACAACGATGGTGACGGCGAGATTGATGAAGGTGCTTGTGATCTCTCAGAAGATGGTACGTGCCTCTACAGCGGTGAATGCGCACCTGGCTCGGTCTGTCTTCAAGGCATCTGTGCAACAACCTGTACATCCGATGAAGACTGTGAGGACTCTCCGTGCCTTAATCTGTCCACGCAGTATGGCGAACCAGACGAAGTCTCAGTCTGCGATCCAGGCGGTAATTTCGACTTCACATGTCTTGAGGCCTGTACGTTGCTCTACCAACAAGCTCCACAGTTCTTCGATTTCGTGGCCAGTTGCATCACCAACGCAACAACGTGCGATGAGGTTCAGGCCTGTGTCCCTCTTGGACGCTGATCGACGCTTGGGCTCGCAGGAAGCAATTCAGCGAGCCCAAGGGCTGCCCCTTCCTTAACTGGGCTGCTCAGTGGGGCGAACCAGAACATCATGAATCTGGACATGCTTCGGCAGCTCCAGCATATGTAGCACGGTCGATGCGATGTCCTGAGGATCCAAAACTCGATACTGAGAATAAGTCTCTTTCGCCTTTTCAGCATCGCCGTGGTAGACCTCGGCGAATTCAGTCTCGACAAATCCGGGACTAATCGCACCCACGCGGATCTTCGACTTAGCTGCTCTGAGCTCCAATCGTAACCCTTCAGTCAACGAGCGTACTGCAAACTTTGTCGCAGAATAAACACCGCTTCCTCCCGGAACACGGTGGGACGCCATCGAGCTAACGTGGATAACATGTCCTTCGTCTCCCCGGCGCCGCATATCTGCAACTGCCTCACGGGTGCAAATACAGAGGGCCAATACATTCACCTCAAGCATCTCGCGCCAAAGTTCCTCATCGCCTGAGGTAAGTGGAGCCAAGCGCCCAAGTCCTGCATTGTTAATCAAGACGTCAACGCCACCCCACTTCGCCCGGATCTCGGTGAAGAGACGTCCAATCGATGAAGGGTCTCTGAGGTCTGTTTGAACTGTCATCACGCGGGAAGGGTCGTCGAAGGACTTGGCAAGCGCGCTGAGTCGATCCAAGCGACGGGCGGCCAAAACCAGAGCATAGCCCGCGTCGTAAAGTGTCTTCGCGATAGCTTCACCAATACCACTTGATGCGCCCGTAATCAGCGCGACTTCGCGCGTTGGCTTCGATTGTTCTACTTGCACTGTATTTGTCCTGGTAAGGGTTTCTATTAGGGTTCAAGAGCCCGAAATCCGGTTATTCGCCCGAGACGACCTCGTTTGTTTGTATCAACCTCTGAAAGTCACGTAGGCTTTGGAGGGGAGATAATCATGGACGCTCAAAGACGCAATACCGGCCCTTTTCGGGGCCGCCCACCGAAAGTGGGCGTGATGGATATCATCCACGATGCTGGTCCGTCTCTTAGTGCTTTTGCGCAACTTGAGACACAGCTGGTGTTCAAGCAATACGCAGCGATCATGCCTCAAGTCGTGAAGGTCTGGTGCCAAAGAATGGGTTGCGATGTCAGCTATGCCACCCATTTCAGCCAAGCACCGCTGCTCTCCCAGCTCCCTGACGACCTTGATGTCATCTTTGTCTATTGCTGCACACAAGAAGCGCATATGGCCTACGCGCTCAGTAGATATTACCAGAAGCGAGGCTGCCTAACCGTCCTTGGGGGCCCCCATGCCCATTCTTTTCCCGAGGATGCCGAACGTTTCTTCGACGTCATCGTAGGTGCCTGTAACGAAGAACTCATTCGCGAGATTCTGGTAGACCGGCCCCGAGGTGTGGAGCTGTCGAGTGAGCCACCGAAGCACTTCCCAACCGTCGAAGAGCGCATGGAAGATATCCGCAATGCCCTATTCTACCGTGGCCACCCACTCTTGGCCTCGACGATTCCTCTCTACGCGAGTGTCGGCTGCCCGTATACCTGCGACTTCTGCATTGACTATGATTCCAAGTACCGCACGCTCGATGTCAGCACCCTCGAGGAGGATTTACGCTTCATCAATGCAAACTTCCCCAACGTCACCATCGCCTTTCACGACGCCAATTTCGGTGTTCGATTCGATGAAACGCTGAGCGTGCTCGAGAAAGTTAATAATCGCACCCGGTATGGTGTGGGTCTGACCATGTCCGTGCTCAGTAATCCCGAGCGCGTCAGGCGGTTACGCGACACCGGCTGTCGCTATGTCCAGTGTGGTATCGAGTCACTTTCAGGTTTTCATGCCAAACAAGGGCGTCAGCGTGACCACTCGCTGGTCGAGGCTCAATCAAAGGCGAAGGAGTTCTTTCAAGGCCTTGCGCAGAACTTCGAAATGACGCAGGCCAATATCATTTTCGGACTCGATGACGACGCTGGCCCAGAGCTTGTTGACGCCTATGTCGACTTTATTGAGGCAGGCGATGCGGGAATCATCAATATGTGTATCCCGACGCCTTTTGCTAAAACGCCGATGTACGATACACTTCAACGCGAAGGCAGAATTCTGCCCCTCCCGTTTATGTTTTATCGAGATTCGTACCTAGCCGTTCGGCCTAAGCACTACTCGGCGCGCGAATATTACGACAATCTCATCACCATCTTGAAAGCCTCAACTTCAGTGAAGGCCATCGCGGGGCGAGTCGCTTCCACCCGTCACGGCGGACATCGACGGCACGCACTCTCCAAGACATTCGGTGACCTTGTCATGCGCCCCGTTGACCGCTTTCAGTTCCTACCGACGTGCATCGCCATTCGGGAAGCGCTCGAAGAGCCAGAGATGTGGGCATTTTATGAGGGACGCACCAATAAGCTTCCGGCTCTATTCCGCGAAGAATTTGAGGGCCGCTGGAAGCGCTTTGATGGGCTCGTCACGGCCGATGAGCTCGCCAAGCCTATTTTCCCTGAAGCGCGGGTTAACGTCTCTCGGAAGCTACGCGTCGTCTAGTTCTTTGCGCATCCTCACACACGCCGCTATGGTCACCTCCAAGAAGGAGCGTGTATGGCGAGCAAGATCAAGGTACTCAATATTGGCTATGGTCTCGGTGGCTATGGCGGCACGGAGCGCACTCTTTTTGTCTACGCCAAATACCTTGACCGCAGCCGTTTTGATGTACGCGTTCATGGTCTTGGAGAGCGGGCTGGCGATAACGTCGAGATTTATCACGACGCCTCTCTGCCATTTTCTGAGAGTGATGACCTGACTGAGGTGCTCGCAACCTTCCGTCCCGATATTGTGCATATCCATCGTGGCGGCTGGGAAGCCCCCGAGCACATTGAAGCGATTAAAGCCGCCGGCGTGAAGACTCTCATCGAGACCAACGTCTTTGGGCGCCCAAATCCGCACCCCTCGGTAGAGCTCATAGATTGTCATATCTTCGTGAGTTATTTCTGCATGCGTCGTTACCATGAGTGGGTCGGACATCCTTTGGTCTCAGATCGCTACGCGACCCTTTACAATCCATTGGACCCAAAAGATTTCGAAGGTCGCAGTGCCCAAAGGTCTTGTGAGATGGTCGTTGGACGCTACAGCCGCGCTGACGATAAAAAGTGGCATCCCTGGTGCTACGAAATGTATCCAGCCCTGGCTCGAACTCTTCCAGCTGCGCAGTACAACATCGCAGGGGCCACACCAGCGGTCACCCAGTATATCGCTGAACATGGACTGGAAGACCGGGTCAACTATCTACCACTCACCCATGACCGTCAGGCTTTGATGGGCTATCTCGATACGATGAATGTCTTCGCACACGGGTCCGCTATCGGAGAGAGTTTCGGGATCGTTATCGCAGAGGCCATGGCCTCCGGACTCCCGGTCGTGACCCACCCAAGTCGAGGCAGCCAAGACAACGCGCAGACGGAGCTCGTAGAACATGGTGTCACTGGTTTTGTGGTAAACTCACCCGACGAATACGCGCAAGCGGTTGCGTTCCTGCTTTCTAACCCCGAGAAAGCCGTCGAGTTAGGCACGGCGGCACGCGAAAAGGCCCTGAAAGGCTATGGCGCGGACCGCTTAACACCGGGCCTTGAGGCGCTCTACGAATATTTCTACAACAAGAACGGCCGAACATAGTTTCACTGCCAAACCTCCGCCGCCATTGAACGGTAAATGCCGGCTTCCCGAACTCTGCCGTGGCTCTGGTATACCTGCGATGCATAGTGAAAAACTCGAGCGTTGGAGTCCCGCCAAGACTCCGGTGCTTTAAATCGCGCGTTCACCAATCCATCGAGGTCCCACGACTCAAGCCATGTCTCAATTTGGTCCACCCGATGAACATCTAAGTGCTTCGACAAGACCTCCTCGTAGCCCCGGAACCGAAGGGCCTCCACCCGCGCCGGATCTGCCAACATCGTTTCAATCACCCTGGCGCAGTCTTCGGCATCACCACGTTCATAGGCTAAAAAATGACGACCCTCGTGTAAGCAGTCGGCCATTCCATCCAGGTCAACCTCGGTCAACAACGCGCTACCGCTTGCCAAGACCTCAAAATTTCGGAAATTCAGCTCACCATCAAGGCTCTGGTTGAGCCCGATCGAACACTCGCTATAGAGGTCTGCGTAATCGCCCTGACGTACCGAGACCGTTGTGAGTCTCTGAAGTGCTTGAAAGAAGGCGACTCGGTCTGGGTTTACGGTCGCATTCAAATTGCCCACAAAGATGACCTCCGAGCATCGCGGGCGAGCCGGCGGCCTCAGCCTCTGATGGTCGCCATAGAGCGGGCACCAACGCACCGGTCCATGCGTTCGACGTGCCTCATAGGTCGGAAGCTTACTCTTCTGTGCCACGAGAACGACATCGTAGAGGGCCTGCCACTCCTGATGCCAGACGCCATGGATATGTGT
>JAYYQC010000301.1:0-10000 GCA_036128675.1 Myxococcota bacterium
TGAGAGCGATGCGTGAGCAGCGACCGATGCGGCTATCGAAGCCCGCGATGGAGGTCCTATCGATTGTCGCTTATCGGCAACCGGTTACAAAAGGCGAGGTCGATTTCATTCGCGGCGTAGACTGCGGTGGTACCCTTCGAATTCTTCTGGACCGAGGTATGATTAAGGTCGTCGGAAAACGGGAAGAGCCGGGGAGACCATTGCTCTACGGCACGACCCGAGAATTTTTAAACTTTTTTAACTTACCGACCCTTCGCGCACTACCGTCGCTTCGAGAGTACAGAGAACTCAACGCTGACTCGTCCGACAAGCTGAAGGAGTTTGACCTTGAGCATGGCATCTCAGAGATCGCCGAGGAAGCAGCTCAGTTGCAGCTTGAGGAAGAGCCTGCAGTCGCTGAGCTTTCCGATGCACTGGAAGGGTTGGATAAGACCGAGGAGCAGGCGCGAAGCAGTCTTGCCGAACATGGCATTGCCCTGGATGATGAGGAATAGACAATGAAAGAGGAACGCATTCAGAAAATTATCGCTCGGGCTGGCTTGGCATCTAGGCGCAAAGCGGAGCAGTTTCTGGTTGATAAACGAGTCCGCGTCAACGGCAAGCCAGTGGGCTTGGGTGATAGCGCGAATCCGACCGAGGACCGAATTGAAATCGAAGGCATCGGTGTCATCAAGCCCGAGCCGGTCGTCTATATTGCGATGCATAAGCCAGCAAATGTGGTTTGCACGATGAAAGACCCTGAAGGCCGCATCACCGTCAACCATATCCTTGAGTCGACCAGGGCAGCTGGCAAGCGGATGCACGAGGGTAACATGCCGCGGGTCTACCCAGTCGGGAAGCTGGATTATTACGCCGAAGGCTTACTCCTTCTGACCAACGATGGGGAGCTTGCGAACCGTCTAGGGGATTCTCGGCACCATGCACCTAAGACTTACGCCGTGAAGGTGAAGGGTAAGCCAGATCCTAAGACTATCCAGCGTCTGCGCGACGGCGTGAAGATGATCAACCCGAACGGAACGCTTACCCGGCCGACAAAGCCTGCCGAGGTCTCGGTGCTAAGGCGCGCTCAGACCAATACTTGGATTGAGCTCACCTTGATTGAGGGCCGAAATCACCAAGTTAAGCGTATGTTTCAAGCAGTTGGGCACGACATCCAGCGCATTGTTCGAACACATTTCGGAGGTCTCTCGGTCGATACTGTTCCACCTGGTGGATGGCGATTCCTATCGGCCGAAGAAGTCACGATGTTTAAGAATTGGACCAAAGATGGTCCAGCCGAGGAAGGTTCGGCTCCTCGTCGTCGGCGACGAAAGGCCCCGGCACCACGTAAGTCCAGTCCTCGTAATAAGAATTCTGTTGAAGAGGGTGCGGAAACCGGTGCGAAGAGAGGAACCCGCGGTGCAAGTCGAGCCAAGGCTGGAGCTGCGCGAGCCTCTGCTGCACCCACCAAAGGGCGGGCCAAAGCCTCAGGTGGGCGAAAATCCGGACCAAAGTCGGGTCAAAAGGGCAAAAGAACCAGAAAAAATTGAATAATTTCCGGCATTACAGTTGATAAGTCATCGGCATGATACTATCAGCGGAGCCCTATCCAGCGCCCAAGGGTGCTCGAAATACACTGAGAGGAGGTGATGCAGCGTGGCAAAAGTCATCGTTAAGGACGGAGAAGCATTAGAAAAGGCACTTAAGCGCTTCAAGAAAAAAGTTGAAGCAGCCGGCATTCTCAAAGACGTCCGAAAGCGTGAGCACTTCGTGAAGCCATCGGTTCGACGTAAAGAAAAGCAGTTAGCTGCTGAGAAGCGTCGTCGTCGTAGCGTCGCCCGTTCTCGTCGCTAAAGTGTAGCGTACCGATAAAGCGCCCAACTTCTGGTTGGGCGCACCTTTTTTCAGCTCTTGATAGAGCGCTGCCCGAATCTTTCCATGGTGGAGAGACTCGGCATTAAACACGGGTTCATCAGTGGACCCAGGAGAAACCATGAATTCTGAAGTATCAACCCCAGCAGGCGAAGAAAGCTTCGCAGCCCTGTTCGAAGCTAGCCTCCAAGACCGTACCGAAGTTCGCGAAGGCGAAGTTGTTAAAGGCACCATCATCGAAGTGCGCGAAGACAACGTTCTCGTAGACATCGGTTACAAAAGCGAAGCCACCATTGCATTGTCTGAATTCCGCATGGTGGAAGGTCAGTACAGCATCAGTGTCGGTGACACCGTAGACGTATTCGTCGAGAGTCGAGAAGATGACTCCGGTCTCGTTATCGTATCGAAAGAAAAGGCTGACAAGCTTCGCGTATGGGACGACATCTCTGAAGCAGCAGAGCGCAATGAAACCGTTCGCGGTGCGATTATCGCACGCGTTAAGGGCGGCCTCTCTGTAGACATCGGCGTGAAGGCATTCTTGCCTGGTAGCCAAGTTGACCTACGACCAGTTCGCAACCTCGACAAGCTTCTTGGTGAGACATTTGATTTCCGCATCATCAAGTTCAACAAGCGTCGTGGTAACATCGTTCTTTCGCGACGTGTTCTTCTCGAGCAAGAGCGTGACGAACTCAAGAAAGATACCCTTAAGCGTATCTCTGAAGGTGAAGTTCTTACCGGCGTTGTTAAGAACCTTACTGAGTACGGTGCATTCGTTGATCTCGGCGGGATCGACGGTCTCCTACACATCACCGATATGTCTTGGGGCCGCATCAACCACCCATCTGACATGTTCAAGATCGGTGACGAGATGAAGGTCAAGATTCTGAAGTTTGACGCTGATTCTGAGCGTGTTTCTCTCGGATACAAGCAGATCACTGAGGACCCATGGGCGAACGCAGCTGACAAATATCCTGTAGGCCGCAAGGTTGAAGGTAAGATTGTTAGCCTCACAGATTACGGCGCATTCATCGAAATCGAGCCAGGCGTAGAAGGCCTGGTCCATGTTTCTGAAATGAGCTGGACAAAGCGTGTTAAGCATCCTTCGCAGCTTGTTAAGCAAGGTGACGACGTGTCTGCTATCGTTCTCGATATCGACCTGTCTCAGAAGCGCATCTCTCTCGGCATGAAGCAGGCTGAGCCTAACCCATGGACGCTCATCAGTGAGCGCTACCCAGTGGGCGCGGTTCTCAACGGTGTTGTTCGCAACATCACTGACTTTGGTGTCTTCGTAGGCGTTGAAGACGGTATCGATGGTCTTGTACATATCTCTGACATGTCTTGGACCCACCGTGTTAAGCATCCAAGCGAGCTCTTCCAGAAGGGCGATGAAGTTGAGGCGGTTGTTCTTAACATCGACGTTGATAACGAGCGTTTCTCACTCGGTATCAAGCAGCTTACCGATGACCCATGGGAAACTCTACCTCACCGCTTCCCACGCGGTAAGAAGGTAGAAGGTACCGTTAAGAAGATCACCGAATACGGCGTATTCGTTGAAATCGAAGCGGGCATCGACGGTCTCTGCCACATCTCAGAAATCTCTGAAGACCGCGGCAAGAAGGCTGACGAACTTGTAAACGAAAGTGATAAGATCGAAGTGATGGTTCTCGATGTAGATCCTGCAGAGCGCCGCATTTCTCTCTCAATCAAAGCAGCTCAAGAAGGTACTGGCGATTACCGTGCATACATGCACGATAACTCTGGTGAGACCGCTATGGGCACAGCCCTCGGCGCTGCATTGATGGAAAAGTTCAAGCCTGAAGACGAACAAGAAGGCTAATTCCTAACTTTTCCACAACGATAGACGGGCGGGGTGTCCACACGGGCACCCCGCACTTTTCGAGGGCAGATATGACCAAAAGTGAATTGATTTTAGCAATCTCTGCAAAAATGCCTCACTTGCCTGCGGCCGATGTCGAAGTAGTTGTAAATACGATGTTCGACTCAATGGCAGGCGCGCTTGAGGGCGGTGACCGGATTGAAATTCGAGGCTTCGGAAGCTTCTCGGTTCGCCATCGTGATGCACGGGTCGGGCGTAACCCGAAGACCGGCGAAACCATTCAGGTGCCTAATAAGCGAGTGCCTTTCTTTACTGTCGGCAACGAGCTTCGTGACCGTATCAACAATGCCTTTCTCGCAGAAAGTGCTGCGGGTGAAGGCGGCGAGACCGGCGCGTCTGAATAAGCCGATCATCCCCTATAAATCTCACCTCTCAACATGGTTTTGATGAGCGGGCTCTGATAGCTACGCTCCTATGTTAGATACCGACCGCTACACAGGTGGGCGCAAGTTGACGCCCATGCTTGAGCAGTACGTTCAGGCGAAAGCTCAGTGCCCCGATGACTCCATCCTGATGTTTCGGATGGGGGACTTCTTCGAACTCTTTTTCAAAGATGCAGAGGTCGCAGCCCGCGAGCTCGATTTAGTTCTGACCGCGCGCGACAAGGGTTCCGACGCGATACCGATGGCTGGCGTGCCTCATCATGCGGTGACTGGATATGTCTCGAAATTGGTTTAGCGGGGTTTCTCGGTCGCTATTTGTGACCAGGTTGAAGATCCAAAGCAGGCCAAGGGGCTTGTGCGCCGAGAAATTACGCGACTGATAACCCCCGGAACAGTGTCGGACTCCGAGGGACTCGATCCGAGCGCCCTTTGCTATCTTGCGGCAGTAGCGCCATTGGGTGAGAGCCAACCGCAACAGGTAGGGGTGGTGCTTCTCGATCTGCTCGCTGGCCAACTTCTTTGGACGGAAGTGGCGCGTGAAAACTTGGTGGATGAGTGCTTGCGTTTTGGAGTACGCGAGGTGCTCGTGCCAAGTACGTGGCTCCCTGACTTTCGTGATCCTCATGGGGATTGGACGATCCCAGCACATAGCTTATCCAGTGACCAGGCTTTCGCCTCCGAGGAGGAACTCGAACGTCGATTTGGGGAGCGGGGGCAGGTGATTGCCCAAAATCCTCTCGCCCCGTTGATGCTAGAGCTTATCGCCTTTGCAGAGAATACACAGCGTCAGCCGTTGATGCATATCCAAGCGCCGAGACGGTTTGATTTGAGTGGTCATCTTGTCTTGGATGAGGCGACTCGACGTAATCTTGAGTTGGTCGTTACGAGTCAGGAAGGTCGGCGTGAGGGCTCTCTCTATTGGACATTGAATCGCTGCAAGACGGCGATGGGTAGCCGCCTCTTGATGCAGCGGATGCTTTTCCCTGAGCGCGACCTAGCCGAAATCGAGACACGATTGAGCGATGTCGAAATTCTGAAATCTGACCGCCCTCTTCGTCGGCAGATTCGCAAGGCGTTAGAGTGGGTGCGCGATATTGAGCGCCTCGTCGGACGTATTACGGTCGGTCGGGCAAACCCTAGGGACTTGGGTGCCTTGAGGCAGAGTCTCAAAGTGATGCCTGAAGTTTCTGAAATTGCTCAGGCTCTAACGACTTCGCTTGGGCACAAATGGAGATCAGCTGACCTGTGCAGCGAGCTTCTTGAACTCTTGGCAAGTGCGTTGGTGGACGAACCGCCGACAAGTGATACGGATGGCGGTATTTTTCGCCTTGGCTACCAGCCTGCACTCGACACCTTGATTAAGGCGTCCACCGACGGGCATGCCTTCTTGGCTGATCTCGAAGAGCGGGAGCGTCAAGCGACTGGGATTCAAAAGCTCAAGGTTCGGTATAATAAAGTGTTCGGCTATTATATCGAGGTTTCGAAGGCGAATCTTTCCCTTGTCCCCGAGCATTATGTTCGCAAGCAAACTTTGGTGAATGCCGAGCGGTACATCACCCCTGAACTCAAAGACTTTGAGACGACCGTCTTAAATGCCGACTTTAATCGTAAGGTACGCGAGCAGGAACTCTTCGGCGAGCTGCTTCAAGCACATATTGAACGGGTGGATGCCCTCAGGGCGCTCGCAGACCTGATCGCGGAGACCGATGTAGCGGCGACGCTAGCTGACTTGGCAGATGAGTACCGTTATGTTCGTCCGAGCTTTGTTACGGAGCGTCGTTTGCGCTTAGAGGGGTCACGGCACCCAGTGGTCGAGCGCTTATTGCCAGGCGGCGAGCGATTCATTGCGAACGACATCGAGTTGGATGCAGATTCCCGTCGGTTAATGATGATTACGGGGCCTAATATGGGCGGTAAATCGACCGTGATGCGTCAGGTCGCTCTGTCGGTCCTCATGGCTCAGATGGGTTCGTTTGTTCCGGCAAAGGTCTGTGAACTTGCGGTCTTTGACCGGATCTTCACGCGCGTGGGCGCTTCAGATGACCTGGGACGTGGTCGGAGTACCTTTATGGTTGAGATGAGTGAGACTGCGACGATTCTCAAAGACTCTACCGCACATTCCTTGGTTATCTTAGATGAAGTTGGCCGAGGTACGAGCACCTTTGACGGTGTGTCGATCGCGTGGTCTGTCGCTGAATATCTTCACGATCAGGCGCGTCCGCTTACCATGTTTGCGACACACTACCATGAGCTTACCGACCTCGCGGCCCATCGAGATGGCGTTGTGAACGCTAGCGTTTCGGTCAAGCAGCGCGATGGGGGCATTGTATTCCTCCGAAAGCTTAAAGATGGCGCCGCCAGTAAGAGCTATGGCGTTCACGTAGCGGCACTGGCCGGTTTGCCTCGCCCCGTACTCGAGCGAGCGTTTTCTCTCTTGGAGCGACTGGAATCTGACACAAAAGAGCGGCACGGTCTGAGTAAGCGAAAGGTATCCAGAAATCAGCTTTCGCTCTTCGGGCAAAGCGTCGCTCAACCCGAGGCGGGTGCCCAGCCGGAGGCCCGGGTGCCCTCGGAGGCCGAGGAAGCACTGCGGTCTCTCAAGATCGATGCGTTGACGCCGCTGCAGGCCCTTGTAGAACTCGATAGGTTGCGACGCCTCGTAGAAGAGGAGGGCGCGGCTGAATGACACCTAAGCGCGTCATACGACTCGCTTTAGTCTTCGCTGGCCTTCTGTGCCTCGGTGGACCGTTCGGTACCGTTTTCGCTGCGACTGAATACCAGAGCGCAGTAGACCGTTGGTCGCAACTTCGAGCGAATCCATCGAAGCTTCAGCTACGTCACCACTGGATGCCCGTGTTAGCCGGCTTTAAGGAGGTTGCGGCCTCAGATACAGACCCGGATGCACACAAAGCTCTCTATATGGAAGCAAAGCTCTGGGAGGAACTCTACAGCATTTCGCGTCGCCGAGATGACCTCATCCAATCCCATCGTGCGGCTCTAGCCTTGGCGGACCGCTATCCAGCAAGCCGGCTGGCGGACGATGCTCTCTGGATTGCTTCGCGGCAGGCGCGTGATGTACTTGGCCCAGTTGGCCGAGCAAATGAGCTATTGGTCAGACTCCTTCGAGAACATCCTCTCGGCGACATGGCCTCGCGAGCGCGGGCTCAACTTGGGGATACCTCCTTGGATAGCTCTCGGCCTTCTCAAGAATCCGAGGACCCCGATATCGGGCTTCAACGCCTCACTGAGCAGCTCTCGGGAAGACTCGGTGCCTCGCCTAAGACCTCGATCAGCCGTATCCGAAGCTGGCGCGGTAAGTCGTCTAGGCGGGTTGTCTTGGAGCTAAGTCAGCCGGTCGAGTATCAGGCACGTAGAATCTCGGAGCAGGTCTTTGAGGTCCGCATGGCGTCACAGTTTAATCATGAGGAAGTTCGGGGTCTGCTTGACGAGGCCGGAATCAAGGCAACTGTCGTCTATCTAGGGCATACATTGATTGTTCGGTTTAGAGAGGCTGACCGTCTTGTTGCAGCCGTGGAGACTTTTGTCTTGGAGGAGCCATTTCGCTTAATCCTAGAGGTCGGATACGACGTGCCAGTCGAAATCAAACCTATAGAACTTCCATCGAGTGGTAACGCCGGAAAGACTCGGCCGAAGTCTAACCCTATTACCAAACCTGAAGCATCGAAACCCTTGGTTGTTCTCGACCCTGGTCATGGCGGGAAGGATAGTGGAGCAAAGGGGCATCAGGGACTCTTGGAGAAGGACCTCACACTCAAGATTGCGCTCAATCTGGAGCGCGAACTCCTCAAGCACGGATTGGACGTTCTTTTGACACGACGGGATGATACCTATGTGTCGCTGGAGGACCGAACTGCACTGGCGAACCAGAAAAACGCGGCACTCTTCGTCTCGATTCACCTCAATGCTCACTCAGCGAAGAGTGCATCAGGTATCGAGACGTATTTTCTCGACACAACTGACGACAAGTACTCCCTTCGACTTGCTGCCACCGAAAATAAGACGAGCCAGGAAAGGGTATCTGAGATTCAGCTTGCGATGGTTGGCCTCTCGATGCGCTACCATACCGAGGAAAGTGAAGCGCTCGCGAACGAGGTTCAAGATGCAATGACCGACGTAGCGCATCGCTATCGTCAAGGTGGGGTGCGGGACCTTGGTGTAAAGTCCTCTCTCTTCTATGTGCTTCTGGGCGCTCGGATGCCTGCGATTCTCGCTGAGGTTGGCTTCATTACAAATCCTCTCGATGCCGAACTCTTAAATCAGCGTTGGTATCGGCGGAAACTGGCCGCGTCGATGGCACAAAAGATAGATAAAGTGATTTCTTCGAACGATGATTCTAAGGCATTGAAAAGTGTAGTTAAATAGATTATTTACTCTTTCGGATTCTCGGATTTGTCGTTGAGATGTTTTGGGATCCTGGCTTGGATGTGCTAAGCTCCCAAGGGGCCAAGTAAAGCATCAACATTCAAATTGGGGGCGAAGCACGATGTCGTCTGATGACGCGCATGGTGGGATGTCTTAAGGGCCTTTGAGGGGTATTATGTCGTCTGCTACATCCGAAATTCACAACCTGCCTATCCAGGTCGATGAGGCCGATTACGCCTTGCGTCGGCTTAGGCAAGCCCTCTTCGGGGAGTCGATTGTCGACCTCACGGAGTTCCGTTTCCCAAACGAAGCGGCAGTAAATAACTTCTTGAGGCTACATGGCTACGACGCGGATAACCCATTGGATATGGCCGCGCTTTGGAGTGTGCATGCCGATGCTATTCAGTATTTGACAGAAGTGCACCGCTACAAGCTGCCTGGAAGCGTTGTGGCCCCTGAAACAATACAGGGCCTCTTTCTCGCCGCAGGCGAGTCATTGGATGAGGAGGCACGATTCGCCTGCCTTTGTCTGAAGTCGATGCACATCTACAACCACCTGCGCTCGCGCGAGTTCGTCTTCAATGCACGTGTGTCTGAAGCGGAGCTCTTTGGGTATCTCAGTACAAAGGTCTTCCGGGTCCTGGATGAGATACGTCATGCTGGCGTTAAGGTTACCGAATTTTCGGCGGGCAAGAAGAAGCGGATGAGTCTTTCGAATAAGCTGATGGCGAAGCGAGATACCCTTGCGACTCATATCTTCGATAAGCAGCGCTTTCGCGTAGTTGTCGAGTCGAAGGATGCTTTGGTTTACGCGCTGATCGAACTTCTAGACCGTTTAGTGCCTTTTAATTATGTGATGCCCGGCCAATCGGAAAATCGTATCCTTCGGCCTGACCACATCGCTGCGGCACTGAACTTGGAGCTTCGAGACGTCCAGCGATTTTGGCCGGAGCGAGGCTCGGAGGCCCGCGCTAAGAACATCTTCAGTGGAGCGGGCTTCAAGACCGTCAACTTCGTTGCAGAGATCCCGCTTCGCCTCGACCACGTTATCGACGGGGTTCAGCCAGCTATCGCGGTCGTTCAGACCGAGGTTCAGTTAGTCGATGAAGAAACGAATCGTCGCAATGAGGAGGGCGAGAACGCCCACGCACGTTATAAGTCGCGTCAGAGCGAGAAAGTTCGAGAGCGCTTGGAGGGGCTGCATTCGGGGCTTCCACAGCTGCCGCGGCACAAAGAGTAAGTGCGCATACACTCGGGGGTGAAGTGCAATCCGCTAAATGTCTTGAAAAACGCAAAAAGCCAGCGTCGATGCGCTGGCTTTTTATCGTAGCTTGTATGACGAGCTTACTTTGCGCTGGCACCGTGAAGCTGAGTCGCTAGGCGGCTCACTTTACGTGAAGCTGAGCGCTTGTGCATTACACCCTTGGAAGCTGCACGGTAGAGCTCACGGGTTGCTGCAACAAGGCTTGTCTTCGCTGCTTCTAGA
>JAYYQC010000302.1:0-10355 GCA_036128675.1 Myxococcota bacterium
TCGCCTGCTTCCATCGCTTCGCGGAAGGTACGGACTGCTGACCGAACCTGGCTTTTCACCGCACGGTTGCGGATGGTCTTAATGATGGTTTGGCGAGCGCGCTTTTTTGATGACTTATGGTTTGCCACTCTTTTACTCTCCTGAAAGGTCGACTGTTTGCGTCGTCGACGTTAAGCCGAACGCTGCGAGAAGCGCGACGTAACCGACTCTTTTCAGGTTGTCAAGGCTGCGTGAGAGGATGTGGTCGCCTTTTCTCATTGCTTTTCCTGAGTTTTTGCCTCGTTCCAGAGCTCTTCGAGCGCCTCAAGATCGGCATCGCCGACGCTTTTTTGCTCCCTCCGAAGTGCATCCTCGAGGTAGCCAAAGCGTCGTTGAAATTTAAACGTCGCCTTTCTCAGTGCGGCTTCCGGGTCAAGTTTGAGATGGCGAGCGGTATTGACCGCTGCGAAAAGAAGGTCACCTAATTCCTCTTCGAGCCGCGCGGTCTTTGGCTCGTCCTGAGCGAGTACCTCACTGAATTCATCGAGTTCTTCTCGGAGCTTTGACATGGCTCCGACTTCCGAGCTCCAATCAAACCCGACGGAGCTGGCCTTTTCTCCAATTCGATAGGCTCTCAGCAGTGCAGGGAGCGCATCGGGTACACCATCGAGGGTACCTTTCTGAGTTTCGCCTTGTGTAGCCCGCTCGGCGGCTTTGATCTTCTCCCAAGAGCCGTAGGCCTCTTTTGAATTGCCCGCAGCTTTATCGCCGAAGACATGTGGATGGCGTCGCACCAGTTTCGCGTAAATTGCTTCAGCGACATCTGCCAAATTGAACTGGCCTGATTCACGGCGAATTTCGGATTGAAAGATAACTTGAAGGAGTAGGTCGCCGAGCTCTTCTCGGTGGTCGTCTATGGATCCATGCTCAAGAGCGTGTAGAACCTCATAGGCCTCTTCTAGAAGATAGGGCCGAAGGCTGTCGAGGGTCTGTTCTTGATCCCACGGGCAGCCCCCAGGAGAACGCAGTGTGTTCATCAGACGTGCAAGTCGGCCGACCGCACGGCCAATCTGGTCAAACTCGGAATCCAACGGCTGATTTTCGTGCGGGTCTTTGAGAGTAGATGACATCGAAAGCTCCTTGCAGTAAGGTCGGGACCCGTGTTTGCGGTGTAGCCCTTCCCGACGTTGGGTAGTGCACCGTTGCATGGCTATGCAAGTGATTTAGCTGCTAATTAGCGAAAAGGTTGGCTGTGTTTCTTCTGCGCTCATTCTTAGCGACATCTTTGGTGCTCATGACATCAGTGACCTGGGCAGAAGTCCCGCTGACGCTGGATGCCGGTCTCTTAGATGAAAGCCAAGTTCATGACGTTTGGGGTTCGGTTGTTCGGGCTTGGGAGAGCGGTGAGAGCGAGCAAGCTTTAAATCAGGCCGAAGCCTTAGCGCGCGCTAGAGCCGAAGCCGGATGGCCGGCTCTCTACACAGCATCCGTTCAGGCGGAAACCTTCAGCCGCAGCTGTCTGGCTGCCGGGCGCTCTGAATGTGCGCTGCGCTGGGCGGATATCTCGGTCATCTTGGCACCCGTAATGGGTCGCTCTTTTCGCTACCGCGCTTGGACTTATTACCAAAGTGGTGAGGACTGGGGGAAGATTTTCAGTGACCTGAAGAAGAGCTGGGAGGTTGACCTCGCGTCCAAGACTGCAAAGTCGATTGCGCTAAGCCGCACTGGTTGGTTGGTTTCCCGTGGTTGCTGGGGCTTTGTATTTTTACTGACTCTATGTATCGCTCTAAAGCTTACACGTTCCTTTGGTCTGGTCTGGCGGAAGTGGCTCCCTTGGTTAACCGGGCGCGCGCAAATCGTCGCCAGTTTCACGTCTATTTTGATGCCTTGGATATTCGGCGCACCGGTCTTAGTGTCTTGTGCGTGGATTTGGCTTCTATCGGTTCTTTGTGAGCGGCGGGCGACGCAGTTGGTCGTGGTCGGCGTCTTCGGGCTAACTGCGGTCTTGGTTTGGACAGAACCTCTTCACTATCGGACCCTGACTGAGGCGAGCTATGGAGAGCGCTGGAATGAACGCTTGCGCCAGACGCCGGAGAAACGATTTAGAATTCCGGTCACGGATTTAGACACGACGACGTTCAGATTGGCTTGGTCGGGCGAGCGTGACAAAGCCCGAAGCATCCTAGAGCAGGCGGCACGACTCGGAGAATTGGGCCCCGATGCGTGGACATTGTTGGGTATTCTTCGAGCGGATTCGCTGGGACTGACAGCGTCCATAGATGCATTCGAGGAGGCCATCAGCCAGGAGCCGGCCGCGCTGGAGGCACGTTTCAACAAGCAACGTTCACACTTCGCGCTGGCGCAGCACCAAGAGGCAATGGCGGCGTATGGGGTGTTGAAATCTTTAGCGCCTACGCTCTGCGCAATGTGGTCGGATACTGCTTTCGAGCGTCCTCCTCATGGCTTTGTCTATCCGACCATACCGCTTGCACAAAAGCCGATAAGCCTGCCGTCTGAGGGGCCGATTTGGCGTGCTGAAGATGTTGGTTCGGGGGCCTTGCGTTCACTCTCCGGGCTCTCCCGGGCCGATGGGCTTCGATTGTTGGTCTCAGGTGGAGTCCTGGCTATCGCGCTGATTTTCTTGCGACGACAGCTGGTGTCCTCACGCTCATGTTCAGATTGTGGCTACATGGTCGAGTGGTCTCAGCTGATGTGGCGGCCCATGCTCTGCGCGCGTTGCCTTCCATACAAGCTCTCGGGCAAGCAACGGACAATGTGGACCTGGTCCCACTTTAAGGGGGTCCGGCGTGAACGTTTCCGCTTGAACTTTGGACGGGTGTTGGGGCTGGCATTGCCTGGCTTTGACCACGCGTGGCTGGGAAGCCCTTATATCGCCGTTGCCCTGATGTTGCCTGGCGCAGTTGCTTGGATGGTTTTGGCCGGTGGACTCGCCTGGGTCGAGGTCCCCAGCGTTTACCAAGACTCGATGATGGGGGTAGAACTCCTTCCCGCCGCAGGGCTGCTCGGAGCGACTTATCTAGTTTCCTCCTTTCTTCGTCTTCAGAGGGAGCAGTAGATGGCGCTCAAGGGGACGATATCGGAATTCGCGGTTGCAGACATTTTCCAGCTCGTGGTGTCGCAAAAGAAGACAGGGGTTCTCTCATTACGCGATAAGAATCAGGTCGTTGAGCTTCATTTACAGGAAGGCTGTATCTTAGCCTGTCAGGATGATTCTCGCCCGAGAGATAAGAAGCTGGGGCAGTTGCTCGTTCGAGGAGGCTTCATCAGTGAGGAGGAGTGTTCCCATGCTCTGGCTTTGCAGGATACCAAGGGGCGGCGGCTAGGTGAGTTGATTGTCGCACAAGGGTTATTGGAGTTGGCTACAGTACGCTCCTTGGCGGAGGTTCAGGTATTTGAAACTGTATTTGAGGTCTTTTCTTGGCGTGAAGGTGAATACGAATTTCGGAATCAAGGACTGGTAAATGGGCAGACCGGGCTACGGCTCCTCGGCGAAGAAGTGTTGCTTGAAGGTGTGCGCTACCTCGATGAGATGCCCGCGCTGAAGAGTTTATACCCCGACCGAGAGGCAACCTTGAAGGCGCGTCGACATGGGGTAAGCCACGGGATGCTGGAAGACCTATCTCCGGGCGCGCGTCGCGTCTGGGAGCTCATCGAAGATGGCGGGGCGGAGCTTGCTACAGTTCTGATCAAGGCTCATTTGCATATTCTCGATGGACTGCGGGCGGTCTCCGAGCTGGAAAGTGCCGACCTTGTCAGCATTCGCTCGAGTGCCGCCACCAGCCTCGGGCGTGTAAACGTCTCGGCTTCGTTAGGGCGCCTCATCGGTGCAGCGGGAGCCCTGATAGCACTTCTTGGCCTAGCGCACTTCCTGGACAGTGATCAGTTCCTTACCAATCTCCGGCAGTTTACATCGAGGCGAATGATCGATGTAGAGAGCGATGACCAGCGCGCCTACCGTTATTGGAAAGAATTTATGAAAGAGGAAGAACGCGCAGAAATGAAGTTTTTGATGCGCCGCGAAGTCAAAGAGCCCGAGGGGCTCGAGGAGCTCAACGAAGAGTTCGTTCCAAGTGTATGGTGAATGCACAATTGATGAGAGGAAATTGAAATGTTGCGCGTTATTTTGGTGATGCTTGTCGCATTGGGGTCTCAGGGATGCTTCGAGGAGGCAACCGAGGAGGGGACAGTCAACGGCGGCACCAATGAAGGCGGAACAGTTGCCGATACAAGCTTCACGGTCGAGAGCCCAGACGACGTTGTCTGGCTTGGGGTCTATGACCGACCAACGCCGGCGAATGCACCGACTGGAGAAGTTGGCTCGGGTTTTGTTGCGTACACACTCTCGGGGCTCTCCGGTGGACAGCTAAAAGCGGCACGTCTCCCCGCACGAGGGCCGCGTCTGGCCTGGAGTAAATACCGCTTGAGTGCTGCACAGCGGATTCTGCCGACGGTTTTAGAAGACTCAGCGACGTGCCCCGGAGGCTGCTCGGCGGGCGAGTATTGTTTGAAGCAGACCTGTAGTAGCGCACACAGTCTCTCGCTCTTGCCGGGAGAAGATACGGTCGTCGATGGGCGCTTTCATCAGGCGTTCAGTACTCAGCTTAGTGGTGTTGAAGTTGTCTTGGTTGTCGACGCGCAACTTACAGATGAAGAGATTGCCTCCGTCGAGCAGGCAGTCGCTCGCTTTGCTACGGAACTCGAGCAGGTCGCGAGTCTCCTCGGTTTGAGTGCCGAAGGTGCGGTCACGGACTTTAATGGTGATGGCCGTCTCTTGGTCGTGGCAACGTCGGCGACAGTCGGTCCTCTGCAGAGTGACACGATCGGTTGGTTTAATCCGGCGGATTGGGGCCTCGAAGGCGATAGCAATGGTGCGGATATCCTTTGGCTTCGTCCAGGCGGGGATGGCGCTTTTGACCAACAGGTCGGAACCTTGATTCATGAGTACTTTCACCTGGCCGCGTTTAGCAAGCGTGCGGCGTTGGGGGCGCAGGAACCCGAGGCACTTTGGCTCGATGAAGCACTGGCTCATTCGTTTGAGGACCTCTCTGGATGGGGCTCAAGTAATCTGACGACGGTTGAGCAGGGGATGCTTTCGTTCTCCGAAGGAAGTCTCTCTTCAGGTGATGACTCTCTCGTTCAGCGGGGAATCGGCTACACCTTCATTCGTCATCTGATCGACCAGCGGGCTCGAGACGCTGGCGCGAGCGCGGCAGATGACTCTCAGGTCAGCGAGAGCGTAACCTGGTTGTACAGCAATCTTTTGAACTCGACAGCTCGAGGATGGAATCATCCTCTTTTGGCCGGTTTGTCCGATTCTGATATCCAGGATTGGTTGCGATCGGTTTTAGGCGCGCGCGACGGTTATTTGCAGCCAGGGACCGCAGCGACCGGTCAGGTCGTCGGATTCGACCCTTATGGGCAATTTGCGGCAGCTGAGGGCTTCGACGTTTATCTCGAGGGACCCCAGTTCGAGGAACTTTTCGGTACGGATGGTGACTATGAGGGTTTTGTTGCGGAATCCGGCTGGAATGTCTTACAGGTGACTGGTTTGGAGCCTGGAACCTATACGCCTTCCCTCGAGATGACTGCGGGGCGTAGCGGCGTGTTGGTTATCGCGCCGGCGGGAGGACTTTAGGATGTTCGCTGCAGCATTGGTTGGCGTCTTGTCCATCTTAACGGTCGAGTCATCAGCGATGACTGGAACAATTTCAGTGGTTCGCCAGGGCCCGGTTTCGGTTGCGGAACTTCGTGCTGAGTCTGGCGAGAGGGTCAAACTTAAAGGTGCCCTGGTGGCGGAACTTAAGCGGTTGAACTCCTATCGGGTTTGGGTAAGTGGGATTCGAACCAATGGGGCTCTGAGTGTTGAAAAATACAATCTACTAGAGGTCGGTGGGATCCGCCCGATCCTAGGTAAACTGGTTCTGACACCGGAAGGCTTCGCATTGAGTGACGGCCCCGGTAGGCCGACGCGACTCTCAGTTCCTCCAAAAACCAGGCGAAAGCTAAAAGGACAGGTCGGTGCGACGCTCTGGGTTACCGGAAGAATTGATGAAGAAGGTGTTTTGACCGTGCAGCGTTATGGTTTAATAAAGATGCATCAGCCTGATGCCGAGCCAAAGAAGGCTGTTGACGCGGACGCCAGCAAGGGGAATTAAAATGATGAATTTAGGGCGCTTTTTATTCTTATCTGCCGCGTTCTTCTGCGGGGGCGTTAGCCTCGCGGATGAAGCGATGGCAGAGGACCCGTTTGCTGCGATGCTTGCACTTGGGGAGGCAATGGTTGTCGACAATGTCGAGACTGGCACTTCGGTCAGGGCGAAGCGTGGACTCAACCCACTTTTGGCTGCGCGCTTAAAGGACCCGACCGCTTGCGAAGCAAAGGTAGTAGCGGTCAATCGAGCAGGATTTCCATCAGTCGCGCTGCAACTCTCTATTATTCGACCGGCGAAGGAAGGTCCTGGTGCCGCGTTCAAATCGAAAGATTCCGTCGTGGTCTTTCCAAAGCTTACCTACAAGTCGGGAAAGGTCGATTACAAAACCGAATTCACGCTCAACAACGTTGGTGCTTATTTCTTACGCTCTGGTGACCGCGTCGTGTTTAAGCCTGGTGGTTCTCGTGGGCGCGTCTGGGAAGCGATCTTCATTGAGCGCAAGTAGTCGATGGGCAATGCGTCGGTTGATAATTCTGTAAAGAAATCAGGTCTTAAGAGCGCGCGCCTCCGCACGTTTCTCGAGTTGTGTCTTCGCGCGTGCGAGCTCGGTGAACGTACCGTCCACTTGAGTGTCGTTGCAGATGACGAAATCCATGCACTCAATCGGCAGTGGCGCGCCAAAGACAAGCCTACCGATGTCTTATCGTTCTCCCAGATAGAGGCAGCCGACGATGACGGATTTCCGATGGATGTATTTCCTGGGCCGAAACCTCTGGGGGATATCATCATCAGCTTCGAGACGGCAGCGCGCCAGGCTCGTGAGATTGGGCACTCGGTAGACCAAGAGTATCGGCGACTGATCGTTCATGGGTTTCTTCATCTCCTCGGTCATGACCACGTCAATGGTGGTCGACAGGCTGCAAAGATGAAGCGGGAGGAAGAAAGGCTCTTGGCTTACCTTAATCAGCACCTAGAGGCCTGAGACTTTTGGAGAAGTTGGTTACCAGGCTACGTACTTTGAGTTGACTTCGAGCAGAACTAAGATTAGCTGCTCCGCATGAGTGTACGTTCTGATTTGATTCAAGATTTGGCCACGCGCCTCGTTACCATAAGGGGGCATCTTTGAAGTCCCTGCCAAGCAACGGAAAATTTTAGAGCTCGAAGCTAAGTCAGCGGACCCTGCTCTTTGGCAGGACCCCGATGCCGCGCGCGATTTACAGCGCGAACTCTCCGGTCTAAAGCAAACGATCGAGACGTTCTTGCGTCTCGAGACCAGCGTCAACGATGCCGAGGAGATGCAGGAACTCGCGGACGATGATCCGGAAATGGCCGCTGAGCTCGATGACATGTTGGCGGCGGCCTCTCATGAAATCGAGCGCATTGAACTAGAGCGCATGCTGAGCGGACCCTATGATTCAAATGATGCCATCATGTCGATCAATGCGGGTGCAGGCGGAACCGAGTCCCAAGATTGGGCATCGATGCTTCAGCGAATGTTTATGCGTTGGGCAGAGAAGCGTGGGTTTGGCGTACAGGTTCTCGACCAACTTCCTGGCGAAGAAGCCGGCATCAAGAGCGTGACCTTCTCTATCTCTGGGCGCTTTGCGTATGGCTACACAAAAGCTGAAGCAGGGGTACATCGATTGGTGAGAATCAGTCCATTCGACTCGAATAAGCGTCGTCACACCTCCTTTGTTTCAGTAGGTGTTTCGCCTGAGATTGACGATACCATCGAGATCGACATTCGTGATGAAGACCTGCGGGTTGACACCTACCGAGCCTCGGGGGCCGGTGGACAGCACGTCAACAAGACCGATTCTGCGATTCGCTTAACACACACGCCTACGGGAATTGTTGTGGCTTGTCAGGCAGAACGAAGCCAACACAAAAACCGTGCGAAAGCCATGGCGATGCTTCGCTCTCGCCTCTTTGAGCTTGAGCTACGAAAGCAAGAGGAAGAAAAGGCGGCAATCGAAGGCGAGAAGAAGAGGATAGAGTGGGGAAGCCAGATCCGTTCCTACGTGCTGCAGCCGTACAGAATGGTGAAGGATCACCGGACCGGACATACAAGCTCGGATACGGATAAGGTTCTCGACGGCGAGTTAGACTCATTTATCGAAGCATTTCTGATGGGCGACACCGCCGATGGCAGTGACGACGATATGCTCTAGTGGAGTTCTTAGGATGACAGAAGAAATACTAACAGAAGAAAAGATTGACGCTCTTTATCAGCAGCGTCTCGATAAAGCATCTGAGATGCGTGAAGAGGGTGTGAACCCTTATGCCAATGACTTTCGAGTGGACACTCGGGCAGTCGAATTCTTCAATACCTACGATGCGATTGAATCGAAAGAAGAGGTCGATGCTATTGAGACCGTTCATCGTATGGCGGGTCGAGTTATGGCGGTCAACAAGTTTGGCAAGGCGGCCTTCATCCGAGTTCAGGATGGCACGGCTGACTCCAAGCGCGACAATGGTGAATATACCGACCGTTATCAGGTCTATGTGCGGAAGAATTCAGTTGATGAGGCGAGCTTTCAAGCCTTCAAGCGTCTCGATATTGGGGATTTTGTCGGCATCAGTGGAACACCGATGCGCACGAAGACAGGTGAGCTTACCCTGAATGCTACCGAATTTCGCGTTTTGACAAAGAGTTTACGTCCGCTTCCTGAAAAGTGGCATGGACTCTCAGACGTTGAGACCCGTTACCGTCAGCGATACCTTGACCTTGTCTCGAATGATGAGGTCCGCCGGGTTTTTAGAGCACGTTCGAAGATAGTCGCTTGGCTGCGTAATTATTTCATCGACCGCGATTTTCTCGAGGTAGAAACACCGATGATGCAAGGCATCGCAGGTGGCGCAGCCGCCCGTCCTTTTGTGACACACCACAATACACTCGATGTTGATCTCTATCTTCGCATTGCGCCTGAGCTTTACCTCAAGCGCTTGGTCGTTGGTGGGTTTGACCGGGTCTTCGAGATTAACCGGAATTTCCGAAATGAAGGGGTCAGCACCTTTCATAACCCTGAGTTTACGATGCTCGAGTTCTATCAGGCCTACGCCAACTATCTCGACTTGATGGATATCGGTGAAGAAATCCTCAACGGATTAGCGCGGGATATCGTAGGCAAAGAAGAGGTTGAGTGGGGTGAACATAAAGTGTCGCTGGCTCGACCATTCAAGCGGATGACGATGCTTGAGGCGATCGATGCCCATGGTGGCCCGAGTCAAGCCGACGCTAAAGATTACGAGAAGAGCGGCAAAGTTCTGAGTGAACTTGGGTCTAATATCGAGGGTAAAGATGACGGGCAGCGGGTTGTATTGTTGTTCGAACACTTCGCGGAATCGAAGTTGATCGACCCGACCTTTATTTATGATTTCCCCGCATCGGTTTCGCCGCTCTCACGTCTTCGTGACTCAGATACTTGGTTTGTGGACCGATTTGAACTTTTCGTGGGCGGCAAGGAATTGGGCAACGCGTTTAGTGAGCTCAATGATCCCCTCGACCAGAAACAACGCTTTGAGGATCAACTCAAAGCGAAAGAAGCGGGTGATGAAGAAGCACACGGTATGGACGAGGATTATGTCCGCGCATTGGAACACGGTATGCCACCAACCGGCGGGTTCGGTCTGGGGATCGATCGTCTTGTAATGTTGCTGACTGGTGCTGTGTCAATTCGGGACGTGATTCTGTTTCCGCAGATGCGTCGAGGGAAAGAAGCTTAGGTGTTCATTTACGCGGCGGCTACTTTGGTGCTTCTCGCGTTGTTTGTTGTGAGGGGCTGGAACCGATTCATTCGTGATGACGGTGCCGACCCGCGGTCGTTGCTTCCCGAGTTGTGTGCGGCCACTGGTGCGGTGTTGGCTGGAGCATTTGGCTTATGGTTGGACTCTGGTGCGAATTCGCCGAAATGGTCTCTTGGCGCGGCTTCCATTGGAATTCTTGTAGGTGCCTGCTTGTTGGGGTGGCAAAGGCGTCGTGGCGACGTCTATGGATCCATCTTAGGTGGGCTCTATGGCGTCATCTTAGTCGCATTCTTTGCGACTCGAACAAATGTGGATATCGCTTCGTCCTGGTTTCAGGCGGTCCTGATATTACCGGCGCTGGCTTGGGGACTCGGCTATCTCGCCTACTCAATGGGAGAGCTTTTTGGTGTCTCATCAGGTTCTGCCATTGAATCATGGCTTGCGCGTCGCTGGTTG